>NZ_JBQENS010000022.1:0-122680 GCF_052044465.1 Pseudomonas sp. 22490
CCAGGCCTACTACGACGCCCTCGCCGCCCAGCGCAGCCTGGCCGCCTCGCGGCAGGTCGCGGAGCTGGCGGCGCAGAACCTGGAAGCCGCCGACGCCAAGTACCGGGCCGGCGCCGCCGCCCTTTCCGATCGCCTGCAGGCGCAGACCGCGCTGTCCCAGGCGAGCCTCGCCCAGGTCCGCGACGAAGGCGCCCTGAGCAACGCCCTCGGCGTCATCGCCCTGCGCATGGGCCTGGCGCCGGATACCCCGCTGCGCCTCTCCGGCGAGCTGGAGGCGCAACCCGACACCGGCTTCGTCAAGGCCATCGACGAGATGCTCGCCGAAGCCCGCCGCGAGCATCCGGCGCTGCTCGCCGCCCAGGCGCGGCTGAAAGCCGCCGCCGCCTCGGTGGAGGAAAGCCGCGCCGCCGGCCGGCCGAGCCTGGCGCTGAGCGCCAACCTGGCACGCAGCCATAGCGACCAGGCGATGGCGTTCAACGGCGATACCCGCGAACGCGACCGCAGCATCGGCCTGCAACTGAACATCCCGTTGTTCGAAGGCTTCGAACGCACCTACCAGGTCCGCAACGCCCTGGCCCGCCGCGAAGCCAGCGAAGCGGAGCTGGCCGACACCGAGCAGCAGGTTTCGCTGGAGGTGTGGAACAACTACCAGTCGCTCAGCGTCGAGACCCGCAGCCTGGCGCGCACCCGCGAACTGGTCGAGCAGTCGCGGCAAAGCCTGGAGGTGGTGCAGGGCCGCTACCGCTCAGGGGTCGGCAGCATGATCGAGCTGCTCAACGCCCTGACCGCCTACGCCAGCGCCGAGGACCAGCACATCCGCGCCCTCGGCAACTGGCAGACCTCGCGCCTGCGACTGGCGGCGAGCCTCGGTCGCCTGGGCTTCTGGAGCCTGCGCTGAAAAGCCCGGGAAGCGCCGCCGCTCTCTACCTCTCGCGCTTGTCCGGCTGGCCGCCATCGCGCAGGATGCACCCAGCCCCTGCGACGAGAGACCGCATGATCGACGACATCCGCTACCTGATCGTATTCGCCAAGATCGCCGAGACCGGCTCCGTCTCCGGCGGCGCCGAGGCGCTGGGCCTGAGCGCCGCGACCGCCAGCCTGCACCTGTCCAGGCTGGAACGGAACCTGGGCCGTGCGCTGCTCTACCGCAACAGCCGCAAGCTGTCGCTGACCCAGGACGGCACGCAGTTGCTAGACACCGCCCGCTCCATGCTGGAACTCTACGAGAAGGGCTTCATCGAGTTCCGCCAGCGCGCCGTCTCGACCCGCAACAGCCTGCGCATCTCGATGCCCGCGGTGTTCGTCAACGGCGACTTCACCCGTCACCTGGCAGCCTTCATCGAGGAGCATCCCGACCTCGACCTCGGCATCGCCTGCGACGACAGCCGCCACGACATCATCGGCGACGGCATCGACATCGCCTTCCGCATCGGCGACCTGCCGGACAGCTCGCTGAAGGCCCGTCACCTGTTCCTGCTGCCGCGCCAGGTAGTGGCGGCACCGGCATTCCTGGCCCGGCACGCGCCGCTGGAACACCCGCGCGACCTGCAGCGGCTGGAATGGATCGGGCTCGGCATGCGCCCCGACAGCCGGCTATTCCGTCATGCGCGGGACGACGAGGAGGTACGCGTCGACTACACCCCGCGGGTGCGCGTCGACAGCGTCGAAGCCTCCTGCCGCCTGGCCCGCCTCGGCGTCGGCCTGGCCGCGCCGCCGACCTACCTGAGCGACGAGCCGATCCGCCGCGGCGAGTTGCGCGCGGTGCTGCCGGAATGGCGCCTGGAGCCGTTGAAGGTGTATGCGGTGTGGCCGCCCAACGTACCCGCCAGCAGCATCGCCTATACCCTCATCAATCGCCTCTACGAGGCCTTCAATCCGGGCTAGCGGCGAGCTGCAGGTAGAGCATGTAGCCAGCGGTCAGCACCAGGGTGCCGCCCATCGCCCGATTGAACAGGCGCACCCGCCGGGGGCTGTCGAGCAGCAGCGCCACGCGGTCACCGAGCAGTGCCCAGGCGGCCAGCGAGAGGTAGCAGACCACCAGGTAGATGGCCATGAAGACCAGCAGCGGCGCGTGCGTGCTCGGGCTGGCGAACAAGGCCACGCCGGAAGCGCAGGCGATCCAGGCCTTGGGATTGAGCCATTGCAGGAGCACGCCCTGGAAGAACCCGGGGACCCCGTTTTCCTCCAGGGCCAGGCGTGGATCCGCGGTGGCGATGCGGTAGCCCACATGAGCGATGAACGCCGCGCCGGCCATCCCCAGGTAGTCGAAGAAGCGCGGGTAGGCCTCGATCGCGCGGACGAACCAGAAGCCGATGAAGGCCAGCAGCAGGACGAAGCCGAGGGTGGCGCCGGTGACGAACGGCAGGGTCCGGCGGAAACCATGGTTGGCGCCGGAAGCGACGATGGTCAGGTTCACCGGACCGGGGGAAATCGACAGGCTCAGGGAGAACGCGCCCATGGCGAGCAGCAGGGCTAGCGGCATGGGTCGAACTCCCCGGTCGGATTGCGGGCTGGCTGGTGCGGGGCGGGCATGGGTTTCCTCCGTAGGCTCCTGGCGGGGCGCGACCGAACGGGTTGCGCCGCTGCCCGGAACGCTACAGGGAAAGCCCACCGGCATTAACGGGGCAAGGCTCAAGGCTGGTTTTGATTTTCCGCGCTTGACGACTGCGCCGGCCGCCGGCGCACCTCAGTCGTCCGCCTGGCCCGGCATGCGGATGCCATGCCGGCGCACCCGCCGATACAGGGTCGCTCGCGAGATACCCAGTTCCCGCGCCGCGGCCATGGGTTTCCAGCGATGCCGCACGAGGGCGTCGAGCAGGGCGTCGCGCTCCGGACCGCCGCCGCTCTCGCACGCACTGGCCGGTGTCCGGCCTTCGCCACGCAGCTCTGCCGGAAGGTCGGCGAGTTGCAGGGTGGCGCCGCCGCACAGCGCGCAGGCGTAGCGCAACACATGCCGCAACTGGCGGACATTGCCCGGCCAGCGATAGCCGAGCAGGCATTCCAGGGCTGCCTCGCCGAGTTCGATGCGTACGCCGCAGTGCGCGGTTTCCTCGTCGAGGATGCGCCGGATCAGCGCCAGCCGGTCGCTGCGTTCGCGTAGCGGCGGCAGTTCGAAGCGGGCGCCGCCGAGGCGGAAGTAGAGATCCTCGCGGAAGCCGCCGGCCGCCACCAGCGCCGCCAGGTCGCGGTGGGTGGCGCAGATCACCTGGATATCCACAGCCTGCCGGCGCGCAGCCCCCAGCGGCGCCACCTCGCCCTCGGCCAGCACGCGCAGCAGGCGGGTCTGCAGGCCCAGCGGCATGTCACCGATCTCGTCGAGGAACAGGGTACCGCCATCGGCCTGCTGCAGCAGGCCGCGCATCCCTTTCGCCGCCGCGCCGGTAAAGGCTCCGCCAACGTAGCCGAACAGCTCGCTCTCGATCAGGCTTTCGGGAATCGCCGCGCAGTTGAGCGCGACGAAGGGTTTGTCGCGACGGGCGCTGGCCTGGTGCAACTGGCGGGCGAAAACCTCCTTGCCGGCGCCGGTCTCGCCCTGGATCAGCACCGGCAGGTTGCGGTCCTTGACCCGCACCGCCAGGCGCAGGCTTTCGGCGATGCGCGGGTCGAGCGCAGCGTCGTCGGGCACCTCGCGCTCCAGCCGCCGCGCCTTGGCCCGCGGCGCGCTGAGACGCACGTGCAGCTCGCCGGCCTGGCCGCGCAGCAGGCACGGCGCCTGGTCGGCGGCGGCGTGCAGGGCGTCGAGGTCGAACACCTCGCCGATGTGGCTCGGCACCTGCCCCAGGCGCTGCCGCAGGTAGTGCCGCGCC
Organism: Pseudomonas sp. 22490; assembly: GCF_052044465.1. Classification (NCBI taxonomy): domain Bacteria; kingdom Pseudomonadati; phylum Pseudomonadota; class Gammaproteobacteria; order Pseudomonadales; family Pseudomonadaceae; genus Pseudomonas; species Pseudomonas sp. 22490. The sequence continues at coordinate 3,807 of NZ_JBQENS010000022.1, forward strand.
GCCGGGTTCAACGCCAGCAGGCGCCCATCGGCGTCCCAGGCGAACAGGTAGTCCGGCTGGCTGTCGACGTAGCCCGGCGCACGGTGCGCGCGCAGCACCCAATGGCCCTGGGCGCTGTGCATGAAGAAGGCGTTCTCGATCTCCCGCGCGCTCTGCGCCACCATCTGCCGGATCAGATGCTGGCTACGGCGGTCGTCCGGCGATTGCACGGCGGAAACGTCGAGCACACCGAGCAACTCGCCCTGCGGATCGAAGACCGGCGCCGCGGAACAGGTCAGGTCGATGAAGGCGGCGCGGAAGTGATCGCGCTTGTGCACCGTCACCGCAGTCCTGTCGGTGAGTACGGCGGCCACCCCGCAGGTGCCCTCCTCGCCTTCCGACCAGCAGGTGCCGAGGTACAGCCCGGCCTTGCGGCAGTCGTTGCGGATGGTCGACTCGACACGGTAGTCGATGGTCCGCCCCTGGGCATCGGTGAGCAGTACGCAGTAGTCGGCATCGCGCACCCGTCCATGCAGTCGCGCCACCTCTTCGCTGGCGATGCGCAGGAACAGTTCGGAACGCTCGCGACATTCGTCGAGGAGGGTCTGCGAGAGAATCCGCGGCCCTTGCAGGGACCCCGGGTCGAGACGGTGCTGCTCCATGGAGCGGCGCCAGGAGTCGAGGATCGGCGTCGGCACCGGCGCCTGCGGCAGGCGCGCGGCGTTCCTCAGGACACGGCTGACACAGTCCACATGGTCCTTCGAGTGTGCGGAAAGCATGGGGCCTCCGTTGCTCGGCATCTTGTTGTTGTGCCGCCCATTAAGCGCCCATCGGCGACCCTCGACAAGCGCCGGGCCGCCACAGCCGACGACTGAGACGGAGCGTCTCAGCGTCTCGCCGGGAACCCGTGCGCGATGACATGGGTTGTCTCGCCGGACGTCGCCCCGGCGGTCGCCGGCCTTCCCATGCCGGCGCTCTACGACGGGCCTTCCGGCCGCCACGCCGCAACCTGGCATCGGCCTTGCTCCAGCCACGGCGACGGCAGGGCGGACTGTCCGCTCCTCCCAACGCCCTGCCGCATACACCTACAAGAACAATCAGAGGTGAAGCATGCACGCTACGTCGTCCGACGATTTCTCCCTGTCTTCCCGGGTCGCGCTGGTGACCGGCGCCGGACGCGGCATCGGCCGGGGCATCGCCCTCGCCCTGGCGCGCGCCGGCGCCGACGTGGCGGTGGCCGACCTCGATCCGCAGGTCGCCGAGGAAACCGCCGCCGCGATCCGCAGCCTCGGTCGCCGCAGCCTGGCCCTTGGGGTCGACGTCAGCGACGGCGACAGCGTCCGGGCGATGGTCGAGCGGGTCGCCACGGAGTTCGGCCGGCTCGACGTGGCGGTGAACAATGCCGGGGTGATCAGCATCCGCAAGGTCGCCGAACTCAGCCTCGCCGACTGGGACCGGGTGATGAACGTCAACGCCCGCGGCGTGTTCCTCTGCTGCCAGGCCGAACTGCCGCTGATGCAGGCGCAGCGCTGGGGGCGAATCGTCAACCTGTCATCGATCGCCGGCAAGGTCGGTCTCCCCGACCTCGCCCACTACTGTGCCTCGAAGTTTGCCGTGATCGGTTTCAGCAATGCCCTGGCCAAGGAGGTCGCGCGCGACGGGGTGACGGTCAACGCGCTCTGCCCGGGAATCGTCGGCACCGGAATGTGGCGCGGCGAGGACGGCTTGTCGGGCCGCTGGCGGCAGGCCGGCGAAAGCGAGGCGCAGTCCTGGGAACGCCACCAGGCCAGCCTGCTGCCCCAGGGCGAGGCGCAGACCGTCGAAGACATGGGCCAGCTCGTCGTCTACCTGGCCTGCGCGCCGCACGTCACCGGCCAGGCCATCGCCGTCGACGGCGGATTCTCGCTATGACCCCGCCCTCGCCGATCGTCGGCATCATCGCCAACCCGGCCTCCGGTCGCGACCTGCGTCGCCTCACCGCCCATGCCGGGCTGCACTCCAGCACCGACAAGGCATCGGTGGTGCAACGCCTGCTCGCCGCCTTCGGCGCCACCGGCATCCGCCATGCGTTGCTGCCGCCGGACATGACCGGCATCGCCGCCGCCGTGCTCCGGGCCAGCCAGACCCGCCAGGCCCGCGACGGCCACTGGCCGTTCCTGGAGTTCCTCGACATGCCGCTGCGCCAGAGCGTCGAGGATACCCGCCTGGCGGCGCGGCGCATGGTCGAGCGCGGCGTGGCGCTGATCGCCGTGCTCGGCGGCGACGGCACGCACAAGGCAGTGGCCGCCGAGGTCGGCGACGTCCCCTTGCTGGCGCTGTCCACCGGGACCAACAACGCTTTCCCGGAGCTGCGCGAAGCCACCGGCGCGGGGCTCGCCGGCGGCCTCTGCGCCAGCAACCGGGTGCCGCCGGAGATCGGCCTGCGACGCAACAAGCGCCTGCTGGTGCGCGAGCCGCGCCGCGGGCTCTGCGAGTGGGCGCTGGTGGACGTCGCGGTGTCGCCGCAGCCGTTCATCGGCGCCCGCGCCATCAGTCGCGCCGAAGACCTCGCCGAAGTCTTCGTCAGCTTCGCCGAACCCCACGCCATCGGCCTTTCGGCGCTTTGCGGACTGTGGTCGCCGGTGAGCCGCGAGGAGCCCCACGGCGCCTGGATGCGCCTGCATCCGGACGCCCGCGAGAGCCTGCTGGTGCCGCTGGCGCCGGGCCTGCTGGTGGGCTGCGGGGTCTCTGCCGCCGGCTACCTGCAACCCGGCGTGGCCCACGCACCGAGCCTGTCCAGCGGGACCCTGGCGCTGGACGGAGAGCGCGAGATCGAGTTCAGCGCCACCGACCGCCCGAGCATCACCCTCGACCCTTCCGGCCCGTTCAGCGTCGATGTGCCGGCCACCCTCGCCTACGCCGCCCGCCATCGCCTGCTGGCCGGCCAGCGAACCCCGATGACCCCGTGAAGACAACCTGGAGAACAACAAGATGTCCACTCTGAGCACCGACCAACTGCTCCATGCCTACCGCGTGATGCGCACCATCCGCGCCTTCGAGGAACGCCTGCACGTCGAGTTCGCCACGGGCGAGATACCCGGCTTCGTCCACCTCTACGCCGGCGAGGAGGCCTCCGCCGCCGGCGTGATGGCGCACCTGCGCGACGACGACTGCATCGCCTCCACCCATCGCGGCCACGGCCACTGCATCGCCAAGGGCGTAGACGTGCACGGCATGATGGCGGAAATCTATGGCAAGAAGACCGGGGTCTGCCAGGGCAAGGGCGGCTCCATGCATATCGCCGACCTGGAGAAAGGCATGCTCGGCGCCAACGGAATCGTCGGCGCCGGCGCGCCGCTGGCCGCCGGCGCTGCGCTGGCGGCCAAGCTGAAAGGCAGCGATGCGGTGGCGGTGGCCTTCTTCGGTGATGGCGGCTCCAACGAAGGCGCGGTGTTCGAGGCGATGAACCTGGCCTCGGTGTGGAACCTGCCGTGCCTGTTCGTCGCCGAGAACAACGGCTATGCCGAGGCCACCGCGGCCAACTGGTCGGTGGCCTGCGACCACATCGCCGACCGCGCCGCCGGTTTCGGCATGCCCGGGGTGACCGTCGACGGCTTCGACTTCTTCGCCGTCCACGAGGCTGCCGGCGCCGCCATCGAGCGCGCCCGCGCCGGCGAGGGGCCGTCGCTGATCGAAGTCAAGCTGACCCGCTACTACGGACACTTCGAGGGCGACGCACAGACCTACCGCGACCCCGACGAAGTAAAGCACTACCGGGAAACCCGCGACTGCCTCAAGCAGTTCCGCGAACGCACCTGCCACGCCGGCCTGCTCTCCGCCAGCGACCTGGACGCCATCGACGCCGAGGTCGAGGCACGCATCGAGGATGCCGTGCAGCGCGCGAAGAACGATCCCAAGCCGGAGCCGGACGACCTGCTGCGCGACGTCTACGTGTCCTATCCCTGAGCCGCCCGAAAACAAGAACGAGGAGAACCATCATGGCGAGAAAGATCAGCTACCAGCAGGCCATCAACGAGGCGCTGGCCCAGGAAATGCGCCGCGACCCGAGCGTCTTCATCATGGGCGAAGACAATGCCGGCGGCGCCGGCGCGCCCGGCGAGGACGACGCCTGGGGCGGCGTGCTGGGGGTCACCAAGGGCCTCTACCACCAGTTCCCCGGCCGTGTGCTGGATACCCCGTTGTCAGAGATCGGCTATGTCGGCGCCGCGGTCGGCGCCGCCACCCGCGGCATGCGCCCGGTGTGCGAACTGATGTTCGTCGACTTCGCCGGTTGCTGCCTGGACCAGATCCTCAACCAGGCCGCCAAGTTCCGCTACATGTTCGGCGGCAAGGCGGTCACCCCGCTGGTGATCCGTACCATGGTCGGCGCCGGCCTGCGCGCCGCCGCCCAGCATTCGCAGATGCTCACTTCGCTATGGACCCACATCCCCGGCCTCAAGGTGGTCTGCCCGTCGTCGCCCTACGACGCCAAGGGCCTGCTGGTCCAGGCGATCCGCGACAACGACCCGGTGATCTTCTGCGAGCACAAGCTGCTCTATTCGATGCAGGGCGAGGTACCCGAGGAGCTGTACAGCGTACCCTTCGGCGAGGCGAACTTCCTCCGCGACGGCGACGACGTCACCCTGGTGACCTACGGCCGCATGGTCCACCTGGCGCTGGACGCCGCCGCCAGCCTGGCGCGCCAGGGCATCTCCTGCGAAGTACTGGACCTGCGCAGCACCAGCCCGCTGGACGAGGACAGCATTCTCGAAAGCGTGGAAAAGACCGGCCGCCTGGTGGTGGTCGACGAAGCCAACCCACGCTGCTCGATGGCCACCGACATCGCCGCGCTGGTCGCCGAACGGGCCTTCTCCGCGCTGCGCGCGCCGATCCGCCGGGTCACCGCGCCCCATACGCCGGTGCCTTTCTCCGACGCCCTGGAAGACCTCTACATCCCCGACGCGGCGAAGATCGAGGCAGCCGTGCGCCAGGCCCTGGAAGGGAGGGACGCGGCATGAGCCGGATCCATACACTGACCATGCCCAAGTGGGGCCTGTCGATGACCGAGGGTCGGGTGGACGCCTGGCTCAAGGAAGAGGGCGCGCATATCGAGAAAGGCGACGAGGTGCTCGACGTGGAGACCGACAAGATCTCCAGCAGCGTCGAGGCGCCCTTCTCGGGCGTGCTGCGGCGCAAGGTGGCGCGCGAGGACGAGACCCTGGCGGTCGGCGCGCTGCTCGGCGTGGTGGTCGAGGGCGAGGCGAGCGACGAGGAGATCGACGCACTGGTGCAACGCTTCCAGGCCGAATTCGTACCCGCCGACGAGGACGCTGGGGATAGCGGACCGGCACCGCGGAAAGTCGAGTTGGACGGGCGCCTCCTGCGCTATTTCGACCGCGGCGAGGGCGATCCGGCGCTACTGCTGATCCACGGTTTCGGTGGCGACCTGAACAACTGGTTGTTCAACCACGAGGCGCTGGCCGCCGAGCGGCGGGTGATCGCTCTAGACCTGCCGGGCCACGGCGAGTCCGGCAAGGCCCTGGTGCGCGGCGACCTCGATGAACTCAGCGGCAGCGTGCTGGCCCTGCTCGACCACCTCGACCTGGAACAGGTACACCTGGCCGGTCACTCCATGGGGGGAGCGGTGGCGCTGAACTGCGCGCGCCTGGCGCCGCAGCGGGTGCTGTCGCTGAGCCTGATCGGCAGCGCCGGCCTCGGCGAGGAGATCAACGGCGACTACCTGCGCGGCTTCGTCGAGGCGGCCAACCGCAACGCGTTGAAGCCGCAACTGGTGCAGTTGTTCTCCGACCCCGCGCTGGTCACCCGGCAGATGCTCGAGGACATGCTCCGCTACAAGCGCCTGGAAGGCGTCGATGCGGCCCTGCGCCAGTTGCTGGACAACCTGTTCGCCGACGGTCGCCAGCGCAACGACCTGCGTGCCGTGGCGAGCGAGGGCCGCCAGCCGGTCCTGGCGATCTGGGGCAGCGATGACGCGATCATCCCGGCGCGGCATGCCGAGGGCCTGCCAGCCCAGGTGGAGATCATTCACGGACAGGCGCACATGGTGCAGATGGAAGCCGCCGAGCAGGTCAACCGCCTGCTGCTCGACTTCCTCCGCCAGCATTGAGGAGACGACCGACATGAACAGTTCCCCGCAAGCCAACGCGGCGATGCGCGCCGCCGTCTGGCACGGCCGCCACGATATCCGCGTGGAAGACGTGCCGCTCCCGGCCGAGCCGCCGCCCGGCTGGGTGCAGATCCGCGTGCACTGGTGCGGCATCTGCGGCTCCGACCTGCACGAATACCTGGCCGGCCCGGTATTCATCCCCGTGGAGGCGCCGCACCCGCTCACCGGCCTCAAGGATCAATGCATCCTCGGCCACGAGTTCAGCGGCGAAATCGTCCGCCTCGGCAACGGCGTGACCAGCTTCGCCGTCGGCCAGGCGGTCGCCGCAGACGCCTGCCAGCATTGCGGCACCTGCTACTACTGCCGGCATGGGCTGTACAACATCTGCGAGAACCTGGCCTTCACCGGGCTGATGAACAACGGCGCCTTCGCCGAATACGTCAACGTACCGGCCAACCTGCTCTACGCCCTGCCGGCCGGATTTCCCAGCGAGGCCGGCGCGCTGATCGAGCCGCTGGCGGTGGGCATGCACGCGGTGAAGAAGGCCGGCAGCCTGCTCGGGCAGAACGTGGTGGTGGTCGGCGCCGGCACCATCGGCCTGTGCACCATCATGTGCGCGCGCGCCGCCGGCGCGGCACAGGTGATCGCCCTGGAGATGTCCTCGGCGCGCAAGGCCAAGGCCCTGGAGGTCGGCGCCAGCCAGGTGCTCGACCCCTCGCGGTGCGACGCCCTAGGCGAAATCCGCGCCCTCACCGGCGGGCTTGGCGCCGACGTCAGCTTCGAATGCATCGGCAACAAGCACACCGCCAAGCTGGCCATCGATGCCATCCGCAAGGCCGGCAAATGCGTGCTTGTGGGAATCTTCGAGGAGCCCAGTGAATTCAATTTCTTCGAGCTGGTTTCCACCGAGAAGCAGTTGCTCGGGGCCCTCGCCTACAACGGCGAGTTCGCCGACGTGATCGCCTTCATAGCCGACGGCCGCCTCGACATCGCACCGCTGGTGACCGGTCGCATCGGCCTGGAAGAAATCGTCGAGCGCGGTTTCGAAGAGTTGGTGAACAACAAGGAGCACAACGTGAAGATCATCGTCTCGCCGGGCGGCTGACGCTTCAGCCCTTGTCGCGCTTGCGACACAGCCCCGCGGCCGGCGGGGCTTGCTTTACGAAACGCAGAGACGCGGGCGGAGGCTCAGAACCACTTGTCGTTGCGCTTGCGCCGCACCCTCAGCAGCGACGGCAGGATCAGCCCGGCGAACAGGCCGGCGCCGGCGATGCTGCCGCCGTAGACCATGTAGCGCATCAGCACCTGCTTGTTCTCGTCGCCCAGTTGCGCCTGCACCGCACGCAGGTCGGAGCGGGCCTTGCCGAGCTCGGCGTCCAGGTTGCTGCGCGCCGCCTGCAATTCGTCGATCAACTTCTTGCGCGTGTCGAGGGTTTCCTGCATGCCCTGCACGCGGGTCTTCCAGGTGTCGTTGATGCCGTCCAGCTCGGCGGTCAGGGCGGCCACCTTCTGTTCCAGTTGCGGCAGGCGCTCGGCCTGGCCGGGAACCTCCTGCAAGTCGCGGCTGGGAATCCACACGGTGCTGCCGTTCTCGCCGCGCACCTGGCTGTAGTTGCCCTGGGTGCCAAGCAGCTCGACCTTCTGCCCGGAGGTGAGGGTGCCGACGATGCGATAGCCATCGGTGGGGCCGCTGCGCACGAAAGTGGTCAGGCTGTCGCTCACCCAGCGCGCGTTGCCGGTCGCCTCCTCGGCCTGCGCCGGGGCGCCGGCCGCCAGCAGGCCGCCGAGCAGGCAGGCTCCGATGACGCGGTTCTGGAACGGGGAAAGAGCGGCGGGGATGCGACGGGATAGGGACATGGCAATCTTCACATGGCGAGAGAACGAAACCCGCAAAGGGGAGCGAAAAAGCCGGCCAGTCGAATTGTTATGGACAAGCGCGCGACCGGGGCGGGGCTACCGCATGGCCAAGGGCCATGCGCCCGGCCCGGTTGGGCCGACGGCTGACAGACAGCGCTCGGGGCGATTGAGTTCACTCGTTTCCGCAGGAATGGATGGATGGTTGTAACAGCAGAATGCCAGGCCTGCCGACGGCCAGCGCTGCCCAGGCTGCGACCTGTCCGGATGATCCCCGGGGTACGACGGTATCTACGCCAAGGCAGAGGCTCCCTCGCCTGTACCACGCCCCACCGGTCGGATGGCGTGCTGCGATACAGCGGGCCCGTCAGGCGGCCAACCGCAGGCGGTCACTCGCTCGCCATCGCCGCCAGGACGCGGCCGTCGCCGGCCCTTTCCATCATTCCTCTGCCAGGTGCCCGGCGAAGGTAGTGGCGCTGTAGCGCTCGCGGAACAGCCCCTTCTCCACCAGGCGCGGCACCACCTGTTCGAGGAACAGCCGCAGCGAGCCGACCGAGCCTCCCGGCGCGGCGATGAAACCGTCCATGGCGCCGGCGGCGGCCCAGTCGACGATCTGCTCGACGGCATCGTCCACCGTACCGATGACCTGCCAGTGCGCCGCGGAAACCACCTCGGGGCGCAGCAGCAACTGGTCCAGGCGTAACGTCTCGCGCTCGATCAGGCGCCGCAGCAGGTCAGTGTGGGTGCGGCTGCCGGGGTTGGCCACCGGCGGCGGCAGGTCGGCCGCGGAAATCGGCCGGTCCAGCGGCCAGTCGCTGAGGTCGAGGCCGAGCATCTGCCTGATCGTGGCGAACTTGCGCGTGCGGTCCAGGCGCGCGTGGGTCTGCATGAAGATTTCCCGCGCCTCCTCGCGGCTCTCCGCCAGGTACAGGCTGAAGCCCGGCAGCAGGCGCACGTCGCGCGGCGAGCGACCGTGGCGTTCGGCGCGGCGGGAAAGGTCGCGGCGCAGTTCCAGGGCAGCCTCCTTGTCCGGGGTCGGCGCGAACACCAGGTCGGCCACCGAGGCGGCGAAGTCGCGCCCGCTCTCGGAGGCGCCGGCCTGCACCAGGGGAATCCGCGCCTCGCCGAAGGCCGGCAGGTTGAGCGGTCCCTTGACCTTGAGGAATTCGCCGTCGTGGTCGACCGGGTGCACCCGGGAAACGTCGGCGTAGCGGCCGCTCTCGCGGTCGACCAGGAGTGCCTCGCGGGGGAAGCTGTCCCACAGGTCGTGCACCAGCCGGGTGAACTCGGCGGCGCGCGCGTAGCGCTGCTCCGCATCGGGCATCGCGTCCAGGCCGAAGTTCTCGTGGCCCTGCAGCGCGGTGACGATGTTCCAGCCGGCGCGGCCGTTGCTGATCCAGTGCAGCGATTGCAGCTGCCGGGCCACCACGTAGGGCGGATAGAACGTGGTGGAGACCGTCGACACCAGGCCGATCCGCGAGGTTTCGCGGGCGACCGCGGCAAGCAGTACGGTGGGATCCAGGCTGGCGAAGCCGGAGCCGGTCTCCAGCACGTCCAGTGGCAGGCTGCTGACGTCCGGGCGAAACACGAAGTCGAGGTGGGCGGCTTCGGAGCGCCTGGCGATGTCGACGGCGAAATCGCTGCCGAAGATGCCTTCGATATTGCTGTCGGGGCGCCGCCAGGCATCGCCGCTGAGCCAGGTGGGGGCCAGCGACATGCCGATGTGCAGGCGTTTCGGGGTACTCATCGTGCCAATCTCCTGTATGGGCTCTGGGGCTGGGCCGGCCCTGCGCGGGGCCGGCTTCTCGGGGCGCCTAGAAGGTGCCCTTGATGCCGATGCCGAGGGTCCGCGGCTGCGTCATGCTCGCCTCGATGCCGCCGATCCCCCGGTTTTCCTGCATGTAGGTGGGCGAGCGGTCGTCGAACACGTTCTTCACGTAGCCATAGAGCTGCACCTGGTCGTTGAAGCGGTAGCTGGCGCGGGCGTCGGTGAGGGTGTAGGCCTTGATCGAGTAGGCCTTGGTGTTGGCGGTGTCCGAGTAGTAGCCGTCCAGGTAGCGCACCTGGGCGTTCAGGTTGAGGCGCTCGGTGACGTCCCAGCTCGGTCCGAAGCTGAGGGTATAGCCCGGCGAGCGGGCGAACTCGTTGTGCTCGTAGCCGGTATTGCCGGACATCTCGTCGATCCGGGTGCGTAGCACGCCGGCGCTGGCCTTCAGCCGCAGGTCGTCGCGCAGGCGATAGTCGAGGTCCAGCTCCATGCCGTAGGCGTGGGCCTTCTCGGCGTTGATGGTGTACGACTGCGCCACCCCCGGCGAAACCACCACCGGGATGTTGTACTGGGCGTCCTTGAAATCCATGAAGAACAGGTTGCCGTTCAGCACCAGGCGGCCGTCGAGCAGGCTGGCGCGGGTGAACAGTTCGTAGTTCCAGATGGTTTCTTCCTTGAAGTAGGCCCAGTTGCGGGTGGTCAGGTTGAGCGACACGCCGCCGGGGTTGTAGCCGCGGCTGACCAGGCCGCCGACGGTCCAGTCCGGGGTCGCGGCGAAGGCCAGGGAGACTTTCGGCAGGAAGGCCGAGAAGGTCTTCTGGTAGTCCAGCGGACGCGGCGCCAGCACCGAGTTGCCGCTGCGCTCGATGCGATCCTCCTGGTAGCGCAGGCCGGTGGTCAGGGTCCAGCGGTCGCTCAGGCGGTAGTTCAGCTCGCCGAACACACCGAGGTTCTTCTTCGTGTCGTCGAAGGCCGACAGCCCGCGCAGGTGCAGTGTCTCGTCGGTGCGGGTGCGGGCGTAGTAGACCCCGCCCATGCCACTGATCCGGTCCTCCTGCTCGCCGAAGCTGACCCGCGATTCGTTGGAGGCGTTCTTCTGGCGGATGTCGGCGTCGCCCTCGCCGCCCGCGCCGGTGGTGCGGTGCACCGAGGACAGCGAGTACTGCGCCTGGTTGAACAGGCGGATGCCGTTGTCGAGGTCATAGGCGACGTCGAGGATGCTGGTGTTGGTGTCCTGCTCCCAGCTGGGCATGGTGGTCGAGCGATGGTCGAGCTTGTCGAACGGGCGGGTCGCCGCTTCCTGGGTCGGACGGTTGCTGTCGTTGTGGGAGAAGGTGAACTTGCTCTCCAGGCCCGGAATTCCGCTGGGCAGCCAGAGCAGCTTGGCGCGCGCGTTGAGGGCGCGGAAGTCCTGGTCGGTGCCGCTGTCCTGGAACTTCGGGTTGTCGTAGTCGATGAAGGTGTCGCGGCCCGCGTAGTCCACCGCCAGGCGCCCGGCGAAGTCCTGCGCCAGCGGGCCGGACACTGCGATCGAGCTGCGCCGCGAATGGTAGCTGCCGATCTCCGCCTGGTAGGCAGCCTCGGGGCTGAAGGTCGGGTCCTTGGTGTTGACGATGATCGCCCCGGCGATGGCGTTGGCGCCCTGGGAGGTGGTCTGCGGGCCGCGGAACACCTCGATGCTGTCGACGTCCCAGACCGAGGTCGCGCCGAAGAACATCTCGTTGTAGTTCAGGTAGTGGCCATCGAGGTTGATCGTCGCCCGCGGCACTGTGCCGCCCCAGAACACGTTCTGCCCGTTGTTCGGGCCCTGGGTGTCCTGGCCGCGGATGATCGGCGCGCCCACCGAGTCGGTGTAGACCACGTTGGGACTGCCATTGATCACCTCGGCGACCGAGGCGTTGCCGGTCTGCTTGCGGTCGATGTCGCGGGCGCTGGTGAGCGATACCGAGGACGCCGTGTCCTTCAGCGAGCGTTCACGTTTCTCGCCGGTCACGACCAGCGCCTCGAGGGCGGCGGGTTCGTCCTCGGCGGGCGGGTTTTCCCGGGCCAGTGCCGATGGCGAGGCGAGCAGGGTGGACAGCGTGACGACGCCGATTCCCCGGTTGAGCGTGCGGTGCGTGCGGGCGTTCAAGGATCTTCTCCAAATGGGAATGACTCTCTTTTACATTCAGGCTATCACGCCACCAGAACATTCCTCAATGGGGAATAGATTCCTCATTGCGAAATATGAGATCTCCTACACCCGTCCCTTCCGCGGCGCCCCACCGCCCCGGGGAATCGGTATCATGGGCGCCGCCCGCGCCACCGCAGCGCGGACCGAAGCCTATGGATCAACCGTGGTGAGGAGACCGAGCCGTTGAATACTTCGCAGCCCCCGGCGGACGAGATGCCGGACGCCCCGGGCGAAAAGCGCTCCGGCACCATCCAGTCGGTGTCCATCGCCGCGCGCTTCCTGAAGACCCTGGCCAACGCCGAAGGCGAGCTGGCCCTCGGCGAAGTGGCCCGGCGCACCGGCACCGGCGGCTCCACCGCGCACCGCTACCTGCAGAGCCTGGTGAAGGAAGGCCTGGCCCGCCAGGACCCGCTCAGCGGTCTCTACGACCTCGGGCCGGCGGCGCTGAGCATCGGCATAGGCGCGCTGAAGCGGATCGACGCGGTGGATATCGCCGCCCGCCACATGAAGGCCCTGGCCCAACGGCATGCCGCCAGCGGCGGGGTGGCGATCTGGACCGAGCGCGGCCCGACCCTGGTGCGCTGGTACCGCAGCGCCTATTTCTCGATCAACCCGCTGGCCCTGGGCGATATCCTGCCCATCGACAATACCGCTTGCGGCCTGGTGTTCCAGGCCTTCCTGCCGAAGGCCGTGGTCGACGCCGCGCGCAAGCAGCAACCGGCGCACTTCCGCGGCAGCCCGCCGAGCCGCGCGCTGCTCGACGAGGTGCGTGAGCGCTGCTGGGCCGAACTGACCAGCCACCTGCTGTCGAATGTCACCGGCCAGGCGGCGCCGGTGTTCGACGCCCAGCAGGAGATCGTCTGCGCCATGACCACGGTGACCGATCTCGGCCAGTTGCAGTCGGCGGAAGACCGCGACGCGCTGTTCCACGAGGCGCTGCAGGTCAACCAGTCCACCGGTGGCCTGGTACTCCACCCCGGCATGCGGCCGCCGCCGCGCTGAGCCACCTCAGCCCGGCGCGTCGGCGGCGATCCCGCGCGGCACCAGCAGCGGCGTGCCGCTGACCGGGTCGGCGATGATCAACGAGCGCAAGCCGAACACCTCCTCCACCAGACGCTCGGTGAAGATATGCGCCGGCGCGCCCTCGGCGAGGATCGCGCCGTCACGCATGGCGATCAGGTGCGAGGCGTAGCGGCATGCCTGGTTGAGGTCGTGCAGCACGGCGACGATGGTGCGCCCCTGGCGATTCAGCTCGGCGAGCAGTTCGAGCAATTCGATCTGGTGGACGATATCCAGGTAGGTGGTTGGCTCGTCGAGCAGCAGCAACGGGGTTTCCTGCGCCAGCACCATGGCGATCCACACGCGTTGCCGCTGGCCGCCGGAGAGCGCATCGAGCGGTCGCTCGGCCAGGCCGTCGACCCGCGTGGCGCGTAACGCCGCCGCTACCGCGCGCTCATCCGCCGGCGACCACTGGCGCAGGAACGACTGGTGCGGATAGCGCCCGCGCGCCACCAGCTCGGCCACCGTGATGCCATCCGGCGCCAGCGCGCTCTGCGGCAGCAGGCCGAGACGCCGCGCCACTTCCCGTCCCGGCAGGCTGTGGATATCCCTGCCGTCCAGCACCACCCGGCCCTCGGCCGGCGCCAACAGGCGCGACAATGCCGCCAGCAGGGTCGACTTGCCGCAGGCGTTGGGCCCGACGATCACACTGAACGAACCCTCGGGGATGGCCAGCGAGAGATTCCGCGAAACGGTCCGCGCGTCGCGGCGCAAGGTCACGGCGTCCGCGTGCAGGCGATGGGTCATGGGAGGTTCCTGGATAAGAATGGCTCGAATATGTGGAATCGATTCTACATTATGGAATAGACTGTATGAGAAGCATTATCATATGAATCCGTCCGCCCGGCGTCCCCTACAGCGAAAACAGCCTTCATGCCGACCCGCCGCCGCTCCGCCCTGCCGTTACTCGCCCTCGCCCTGAGCCTGTTCGCCACCCTCGCCGCGGCCGGGGAGCCGAAGCCGGCGCGGATCGTCTCCACCACCCCGAGCGTCACCGGCATCCTGCTGGCGATGGACGCACCGCTGGTGGCCAGCGCCGCCACCACGCCAAGTCGCCTGACCGACGCCAAGGGCTTCTTCTCGCAATGGGCGAAGGTCGCCGACCAACGTGGCGTCGAGGTGCTCTACCGCAACCTGCGCTTCGACATCGAAGCGGTGATCGCCCAGGATCCGGACCTGCTGGTCGCCTCCGCCACCGGCGCCGACAGCGCCGCGCCATACCGTGCGGAGCTGGAGGCGCAGGGCGTACCGACGCTGGTGGTCGACTACTCGAAACACAGCTGGCAGGAACTGGCTACCGAGCTGGGCCGGCACACCGGCCTGGAACGCCAGGCGCAGGCCGCCATCCAGCGCTTCGACGCCTACACCGCCGAAGTCGCCGCGGCCATCGCGCCGCCGCAGGGCCCGGTCAGCGTGGTCGGCTACAACATCGCCGGCAGCTATTCCATCGGCCGCCAGGCCAGCCCCCAGGCACGCCTGCTCGAGGCCCTCGGCTTCCAGGTGGCGGAACTGCCGGAGGCGCTGGCGGGCAAGGTGACGCGCGCCTCGGACTTCCAGTTCATCTCGCGGGAAAACCTGCCCGCCGCCATCGCCGGCGACAGCGTGTTCCTGCTCGGCGCCAGCGACGACGACGTGCAGGCGTTCCTCGCCGACCCGGTACTGGCCAACCTGTCGGCGGTCCGCGAAAAGCGCGTGTACGCCCTGGGCCCCAGTTCCTTCCGCATCGACTACTACTCGGGACGGCAGATGATCGACAACGTCGCCCGCCATTTCCGCTGAGCCATGCGCCCGTTCGCCGGAAGTCCGCTCATGCAGGCGTCCCCGATGCGCCGCCGGCGCCTGCGCGCCTGGGGCCTGCTCGCCGGCGCGCTGCTGCTCGCGCTGGCGGCCCTGGCCAGCCTGGCGCTGGGCTCGCGGCCGGTGCCCCTGGCGGTCACACTGGACGCCCTGCAAGCCGTCGATCCGCACGATGATCGCCACCTGGTGGTACGCGAACTGCGCCTGCCACGCACCCTGGTGGCGCTGCTGGCCGGCGCGGCGCTGGGAGTGGCCGGCGCGCTGATGCAAGCGCTGACGCGCAATCCGCTGGCCGAACCCGGCCTGCTGGGGATCAACGCCGGCGCGGCGCTGGCGGTGATCGTCGGGGTCGCGCTGTTCGACCTGGCGAGCATGGGCCAGTACCTCGGTTGCGCCTTCCTCGGCGCCGGCCTGGCCGGCATCGCCGTATTCCTTCTCGGCCAGGCCCGCGAGACCGGCACCAACCCGGTGCGCCTGGTGCTGGCGGGTGCCGGCTTGTCAGTGATGCTCGCCTCGCTGACCGGGATCATCGTGCTGAACGCCCCGCCGGAAGTCTTCGACCGCTTCCGCCACTGGGCCGCCGGCTCGCTTTCCGGCAGCGGCTTCGCCCTGCTCGGATGGCCGGGCCTGGCCATCGGCGCCGGGCTGGCCGCCGCCTTCGCCCTCGCCGCCAGGCTCAATGCCCTGGCCCTGGGCCAGGAGATCGGCCGGGCGCTCGGCGTCGACCTGCGCCTGACCTGGCTGCTCGCCTGCCTGGCGGTGATGCTGCTGGCCGGCGCGGCGACCGCCCTGGCCGGGCCGATCGCCTTCGTCGGCCTGGTCGCCCCGCACCTCGCGCGACTGCTGGCCGGACCGGACCAGCGCTGGATCCTGCCTTTCTCGGCGCTGATCGCCGCCGGCCTGCTGCTCGGCGCCGACATCCTCGGGCGGCTGCTGGCGGCGCCGGCGGAGATCGCCGCCGGAATCGTCGCTTTGCTGCTCGGCGGACCGGCCTTCATCGTCCTGGTCAGGCGCTTCCGCCTGAGCCGCCTGTGAACGGTCTCCACGCCCTGCGCCTGGGCTCCCTGTCGCTGCGTTGGCGGCCACGGGCGGCGCTGGCCTGCCTGGTCCTCGCGGGGGTCGGACTGGCGCTGGCGGCGGCGCTGCTGGGGACCGGCAGCCTGGCGCTGGGCCCGGCAGAGGTGTTCGCCAGCCTGCTCGGCCAGGGCCAGGACCCCACCGCCCAGCGCATCGTCCAGCGCGTACGCCTGCCACGGGTGCTCACCGCCTGCCTGGTCGGCGCCGCGCTGGGCATGGCCGGGGCGATCTTCCAGTCGATCTCGCGCAATCCGCTGGGCTCGCCCGACGTCATCGGTTTCACCACCGGCGCCGCCAGCGGCGCCATCGTGCAGATCATCCTGTTCGATGCCGGCCCGCTGGCCACCTCGCTGGCGGCGCTGGCCGCCGGCCTCTGCACGGCGCTGGCGGTGGTGCTGCTGGCGCGCCGGGGCGCCACCGCCGGCGGCTACCGCCTGGTGCTGGTGGGCATCGGTGTCGGCGCCAGCCTGTCGGGTCTGAACAGCCTGCTGCTGGTCACCGGCAACCTCGACCAGGCGATGTACGCCCAGCTCTGGCTGGCCGGCTCGCTGAACACCCGGACCTGGTCGCACGTCGTCCCGGCAGCGCTGGGCCTGCTCGCCAGCGTGCCGCTGGCGCTGTACCACGGTCGTCGCCTGGAAGTGCTGGAGCTGGGCGATGCCAGCGCCGCCCAGCTCGGCGTGGCGGTGGAGCGCGTGCGCTTGCAGATGGTCATGGTCGCCGTCGGCATGACCGCCATCGCCACCGCCGCGGCCGGCCCCATCGCCTTCATCGCCCTGGCCGGCCCGCAACTGGCCCGGCGCCTGACCCGCTCGGCCGGGGTGCCGTTGCTGTCCGGCGCATTGATGGGCGCGGTCCTGCTGCTGGCCGCCGACCTGCTCGGCCAGCGCCTGGCATACGTCGCCAACCTGCCGATCGGCCTGATGACCGGCCTGCTCGGCGGTTTCTACCTGCTCTGGCTACTGCTGCGCAGCCGCCGGATCTGAAGCCCCGGCCTCAACGACCGCCCAGGCTGCCGCCGCCGTCGACACCGATCACCTGGCCGGTGACGAACGAAGCGCCCTCGCTGAGCAGGAACTCGATCAGCGCGGCCACTTCGTCCGGCCGCCCGAGCCGCTGCATGGGGATGGTCGAGAGAATCCGCCGTTCCTCCTCGCCGCCGACCGGGCGGGTCTGGCGGAACAGCTCGGTCTCGATCGGCCCGGGCGCCACCGCGTTGACCGTGATGCCCAGCGGCGCCAGCTCCAGCGCCCAGGTGCGAGTCACCCCGACCAGCGCGCTCTTCGCCGCGGCGTAGGCGGTGCGTTCGCGGGCGCCGTGGATCGCCCGGCTGCACAGGTTGACGATGCGGCCCGCCGGCGAACGCTTGAGCCCCGGCAGGCAGGCCTGGGCAAGCTGCACGGCGACCCGCACGTTGAGGTCGAAGACCTGTTGCAGAGCGGCCAGGTCGAGGTTCTCCAGGCTTTGCGGCAAGGCGATCCCGGCGTTGTTGACCAAGGCATCCACGGCGCTTTCCGAGAGCAATCCGCGCAGCGTCTCGGCGGTTTGCGCAGGATCGGCCAGGTCGCAGCACAGCAGACGTCCAGGAAAGTCGTCGCTCGCATGGCGGGCGATGCCCACTACACTCCAGCCGGAGGCCGCCAAGCGCCTGGCCAGGGCCAGGCCGATGCCACGGGTGGCGCCGGTGACCAGCGCGGTACGATGATTCGTCATGACGATTCCCCTGTGTGAAATGGTCCCCCCGACGCCGCACCTTACGCCTCGCCGGCGGCCGGCGACAGCCCGCGGACTTTCTCCGACGCCGCGCTTCGGCGGCAACCCCAGACACTGGCCAGGACCTGCGAGGCCGTTGCCGCGCCCCGCCAGGGAAGCCGCGAGCGCCGGCCAGGATGTACACTGCATCCCCTGTATCGACCCGGCCGCCTCGCGGCCCCCGTCGCAGCAAGCAGAGAACAAGAGGAACGATGATGAGCGTCGCTAACGGTCTCCCCGTCTCCATTCGCCAGGCGGTGACAGCATGATCGAGGTCACCGAGGTTTCCATCGCCGAGCTGCGTGACGCGCTCGAGTCCGGTCGTACCACGGCGGTCGAACTGGTCCAGGCCTACCTGGCGCGGATCGACGCCTACGATGCACCCGGCACGCCCACCGCGCTGAACGCGGTGGTGGTGCGCAATCCCGATGCGCTGGCCGAAGCGCAGGCCTCCGACGCCCGCCGGGCGCGTGGCGAGCCCCTCGGTCCGCTGGACGGCATTCCCTACACCGCCAAGGACAGCTACCTGGTCAAGGGCCTCACCGCGGCTTCCGGCAGCCCGGCGTTCAAGGACCTGGTGGCCCAGCGCGATGCCTTCACCGTCGAGCGCCTGCGCGCCGCCGGGGCGATCTGCCTGGGCAAGACCAACATGCCGCCCATGGCCAACGGCGGCATGCAGCGCGGCGTCTACGGCCGCGCGGAGAGCCCGTACAATGCCGCCTACCTCACCGCGCCCTTCGCCTCGGGGTCCTCCAATGGCGCCGGCACCGCCACCGCGGCCAGCTTCGCCGCCTTCGGCCTGGCCGAGGAAACCTGGTCGAGCGGGCGCGGCCCGGCGTCGAACAACGGCCTGTGCGCCTACACCCCTTCGCGCGGGGTGATCTCGGTGCGCGGCAACTGGCCGCTGACGCCGACCATGGACGTGGTGGTGCCCTATGCGCGGAGCATGGCCGACCTGCTGGAAATCCTCGACGTAGTGGTCGCCGACGATCCCGATACTCGCGGCGACCTCTGGCGCATGCAGCCCTGGGTGCCGATCCCCAAGGCCTCCGAGGTACGCCCGGCGAGCTACCCGGCCCTGGCCGCAGGCGCCGAGGCCCTGGCCGGCAAGCGCTTCGGCGTGCCGCGCATGTTCATCAACGCCGACCCCGATGCGGGCACCAGCGAGTCCCCCGGGATCGGCGGCCCGACCGGCCAGCGCATCCATACCCGGCCCTCGGTCATCGCCCTCTGGGAACAGGCGCGCAAGGCCCTGGAAGCCGCCGGCGCCGAAGTGATCGAGGTGGACTTCCCGCTGGTGTCGAACTGCGAGGGCGACCGACCCGGCGCGCCCACCGTGTTCAACCGCGGCCTGGTGTCGAAGGAATTCCTCCACGACGAGCTGTGGGAACTCTCGGCCTGGGGCTTCGACGACTTCCTGCGCGCCAATGGCGATCCGAAGCTGAACCGCCTGGCGGATGTCGACGGCCCGCAGATCTTCCCCCACGACCCCGGCACCCTGCCCAACCGCGAGGGCGACCTGGCCGCCGGCATGGACGAATACGTGCGGATGGCCGAGCGCGGCATAAAGCCCTGGGACCGGATCGCGACCCTCCCCGATGGCCTGCGCGGCCTCGAGGAAACCCGGCGGATCGACCTCGAGGAGTGGATGCGACGCCTGCGCCTCGACGCCGTGCTCTTCCCCACCGTCGCCGACGTCGGCCCGGCGGACGCCGACGTCAACCCGGCCTCGGCCGACATCGCCTGGAGCAACGGTGTCTGGGTCGCCAACGGCAACCTCGCCATCCGCCACCTCGGCGTGCCGACGGTCACCGTACCGATGGGGGTGATGGCCGACATCGGCATGCCGGTGGGCCTGACCTTCGCCGGCCGCGCCTACGACGACTCGGCGCTGCTGCGCTTCGCCGCGGCCTTCGAGTCGACCGGCTCGCGGCGTATCGTGCCGCCGCGTACTCCACCGCTGGCAAGCAAGTGAAAGGCGCGGGCGGAAGGCTTCGCGTCTTGCGCCCACGCTCTTCCGTTCAAGGGAGTTATCGATGCAGCGACTCTTCGTCTACGGCAGCCTCGGCCCCGGCCGTCCCAACGAACACCTGATGCAGAAGATCGGCGGGCAATGGCAGGCGGCCAGCCTCCGCGGTCGCCTGCTGGAAAAGGGCTGGGGTGCCGGGATGGGCTTTCCGGGCCTGGCGATCGACGCCGACGGCGAGGAAATCCACGGCCATGTGTTCGTCTCCGACCGCCTCGCCGAGCACTGGCCCGCGCTGGATGAATTCGAAGGCACCGAATACCGGCGCGTGGCGACCCGGGTAACGCTGGCCGACGGCGCCCAGGTCGATGCCTACGTCTACGCCCTGCGCGACTGAGCGCTTGCCGGCGGCCTAGGGATTCGTACGCAAACCGCGCAGGGTCTTCGCGAGGACCCCGACCGCCGCCTCCAGCTCGTCCGTGGTGTAGGCGGCGAAGCCCATCAGGAAACCCGCTCGCGGTGGCGCGGCGAGATGCAGGGCGCTGAGCCCGACCAGCTCGACACCGGCGCGGTATGCCGCCGCGACGGCGCGCGTTTCGTCGATTCCCGCGCAAAGCAGCCCGGGCATCTGTAGCCCGCCGGCCGGCACGCGCGGCTCGACCAGGCCGCCCAGACACTTGCCCACCCGCTCCGCGAGGAATCCCAGGCGCTCGCCGTAGAGATTGCGCATGCCGCGCACATAGGCGCCGAAATGGCCGCCGGCGATGAAGCGCGCCAGGGTCAGTTGCGCCAGCGAGGCGTTGTGCCCGTCCTGCAGGGAGCGGGCGACGGTCATCGGCGCCACCAGCGCCGGCGGCAGGACCATGTAGCCGATGCGCAGGCCGGGAAACAGCGACTTGGTGAACGTGCCGATGTAGAGCGTCCGCTCGTGGGCGTCCAGGCCTTGCACGCAGGCGGTGGGCCGGCCGGCGTAGTGGAACTCGCTGTCGTAGTCGTCCTCGATGATCCATGCCTGCTGCCGCTGCGCCCATTCGATCAGCGCCAGGCGGCGCTCCAGCGACAGGGTCACGCCGGTCGGGTAATGGTGCGACGGGGTCAGGCACAGCGCCCGCGCCGCCTGCGGCTGGGCGAGGATCGGCTCGGGCCGCAGGCCCTGTTCGTCGACCGGGACCGGCAGGCACTCCAGGCCTGCGGCCTCGAAGGCCTTGCGCGCGCCGTAGTAGGCCGGGTCCTCGACGAATATCCGCTCGCCGGCGTCGAGCAGCACGCTGGCGCAAAGACCCAGCGCCTGTTGCGAACTGGTCAGCACCAGTACCCGGTCGGCCGTGGCCCGTGCGCCACGCTCCAGGTTGACGTAGTCGGCGATCGCCTGGCGCAGCGGTTCGGCACCCTGCGGGTCGCCATGGGTCAGGGCGCGCGCGCCGTATTCCTTGAGGACCTGGCGCTGCAGGCGCTCCCAGGTCGCCAGGGGAAAGGTGCGGGTCTCCGGCACGCCGGGAGCGAAGGGGCGCGGGACGAGCTGCTCGCGAACCCCGCCGCCAGCCTGCATCGCCTCGCCACGCCGGCTCAGTCGCGGCGCGCCGCCGCCCCGTCGTGGAGCGCCCGCGCCGCGCCGGCCGGGGGACAGCCGGGTAGCCGCGGCGACCACGCTGCCGCTGCCGACCCGACGCTCGATGAAGCCCTCGGCATGCAGGTGCGAATAGGCCGCTTCGACGGTGTCGCGGGATACCCCCAACGACTGCGCCAGCGCCCGCGAGGCCGGCAACGGATTGCCCGGCGCCAGCGCACCGTCGAGGATCAGTTGGCGGATCGCGCGCTGGATTCGCGCATGCAGCGGCAGGGCCTGGAGCTGTGGATGGAGGAGGCGCGCCTTGACCGACTCGAGCAGTGACTGCCTGAACAAATGGTCTGCCCTCGATTATCTAATTGGTGGGGTATGGCAAGCCATTAGGCGGCTATAAAAACAGCCGGGTCAAGACCCTCGGTCCCGGCCTCCGCCGGATCGCCCCATCAAGCCAAAAAAGGAAGCACTGGATGCAATCCCTGCACACACTGGTATCGGTACGCCCCGTGGCACCCGAGGACTTCGAGCAGTGGCTCGAATACTGGAAGGCCTACCAGGCGTTCTATGAAGTCGAACTCTCGGCACAGGCCACCGAGGCCACCTGGCGGCGCTTCTTCGACGAGGGCGAACCGATGCACTGCGCCGTGGCCACCGACGGTAGCCGCCTGCATGGCATCGTCAACTTCCTCTACCACCGCTCGACCTGGGCGGCACAGGACGTCTGCTACCTGGAAGACCTCTATGTCTCGCCCGACGTGCGCGGCCAGCAGATCGGCAAGCAGTTGATCGAGTACGTCCGCCGGCAGGCCGAGGAACGTCGCTGCGCGCGGCTCTACTGGCATACCCAGGAAAGCAACCACAGGGCACAGCGCCTGTACGACTGGGTGGCGGACAAGCCGGGTGTGATCGAATACCGCATCGAGCTCTGAACCGGCCGCGCGACCGGAGCCTCGGCGCGGCGGACCCTCGACGCGGTTCTCAGTCCCAGGCCGGCGCCAGGCCCTGCGGACTGACCTCGCGGCCGTTACGCTCGAGGCCGGCGATGCGCGCCATGTCCTCGGCGTCCAGGCGCAGGTCGCGCGCCAGCAGGTTGCTGGCGAGGTTCTCGCGGCGGGTCGAGGACGGAATCACCGCGTAGCCCAGTTGCATCGCCCAGGCCAGCGCCACCTGGGCGACCGTGGCCCGGTGCCTGGCGGCTATCCCGGCCAGCGTCGGGTCCTTCAGCACCTTGCCGTAGGCCAGGGTCATGTACGAGGTGACCGCGATGCCCTGCTCCTCGAGGTAGGCGGTCAGCGCGCGGTTCTGCAAGTAAGGGCTGAGTTCGATCTGGTTGGTGGATATCTCGCCCGCACCGACCGCGGCGATGGCCTGGCGGGTCAGTTCGATGTTGAAGTTGGAGACGCCGATCCGCCGGGTCAGGCCCAGGGACTTGGCTTCCGCCAGCGCCGCCATGTACTCCGCCAGCTCGACGCCGTTGCCGGGTGCCGGCCAATGGATCAGGACCAGGTCCAACCGGTCGGTGCGCAGTTTCTCCAGACTCTCGCGCAGGCTGGCGAGCAGCTTTTCGCGGGCGTAGTTGTCGACCCAGACCTTGGTGGTGAGGAACAGCTCGGAACGCGGTACGCCGCTCTCGGCGATCGCGCGGCCGATATCCGCCTCGTTGCCGTAGATCTGCGCGGTATCGATGGCGCGATAGCCCAGTTCGAGGGCGCTGCGCACCGAGTCGACGACGACCTGGCCGGTAAGGCGGAAGGTGCCGAGACCGAAGGACGGGAGGGGGTGGATGGTGGACGACATGGCTGCGCTCCGTGGGCGGGATGGCTCGAATGAAGCGCAGTGTGGCGGCTTACATCTCTTCGATTAAGACCCGAATCGAGCAAATTCATTTGCGCTGGAGTCACGAATCCAGACGGCCTTCACGGGAGGTATCCAGCGGAAATCCCCGTCAGCCGCTGGCAGGACGCAGTTCATCGGATTCCTGCGAATACTGCTGATAACGATAATCTCTATCATTTACTCCATTTTTACATTTACATACACTTGCCCCGCCGCGAATTCCTACGCCGGTTTCCCACATAAACAAGAAACGCAGCCGGTCGCGCCAACGGCCTGCCTGCGCCGCCATCCAGGACACTGCAGATGAAACACGTCGTTTCCAGTGCGTTATTGCTCGGTCTCTCCTCGCTTTCCCTGGCCGCCCAGGCCGCTCCCATCGCCCTTGACCTTCCCGCCCAGCCCCTGGCCGCATCCCTCGAGCAATTGCAGGGCGCCAGCGGCCTGCGCATCCGTTTCGACCGCGCGGCCGTGGCCGACCGGCGCGCACCGGCCCTACGCGGCACGCTGGAGCCAAGCGAGGCACTGCAGCGTCTGCTCGCAGGTTCCGGACTGAGCGGGGAGGTACGGGGCGGCGACGCCTGGGTCGAGGCCGCGGCGACAGGTGCCGGCATCGCCCCCGGCGACAGCGTCGACCTCGGCGCGCTCAGCGTGGTCGCCACCCAGGACCCGGCCACCGCCGCCATCACCGAAGACAGCGGCTCCTACACCACGCGGGCGATGCGCACCTCGACCAAGCTGGCGATGTCGATCCGCGAGACCCCTCAGTCGGTCAGCGTGGTCACCCGCCAGCGCATGGACGACCAGGGCATGCGCGACCTCAACGACGCGGTGAAGGGCGTCACCGGCCTCACCGTGCAACAGTACGGGCCGGCCCGGGTGAAGTACGCGGCGCGCGGCTTCGACGTCGACAACATCATGTACGACGGCCTGCCGACGAGCATTTCCACCTATACCCAGGACGTCATTTCCGCCGCCGACCTGGCCATGTTCGACCGCGTCGAAGTGGTGCGCGGCGCCACCGGACTGATGCAGGGCGCAGGCAACCCGGCGGCGGCGATCAACATGGTGCGCAAGCGTCCGACCCAGGACTTCCGCGCCTCCCTGCAAGGCAGCGTCGGCACCTGGGACCGCTATCGCAGCGAGGCCGACGTTTCCGGCCCGCTGAACAGCGAAGGAACCCTGCGCGGCCGCGCGGTGGTCGCCTACCAGAAAGGCAACAGCTTCCAGGACCACGTCAGCAGCGAACGCGGCGTGTTCTACGGGATCGCCGAAGCCGACCTGAGCCCGGACACCACCTTCGCCATCGGCGCCTCGAACCAGAACGACAACCGCAACGACAACTGGGTAGGCCTGCCCAGCCCGCTGGGCGGCCGCCACCTGGACCTCAAGCGCTCGTCCTATTACGGCGCCGACTGGTCCTACTGGGATACCGACACCACCCACCTGTTCAGCGACCTGACCCACCGCTTCGCCAACGGTTGGCAGATGAAGCTGGCCGCCGACAAGCTGTGGGCGCGAATCAACATGCTCGGGCTGTACAACGACTGCTACTACTCGACCACCGGCTGCGCCAGCATGACCCAGAACCCCGGCGACTACAGCTACACCGACGACCACGACAGCTATGACGCCTATGCCAACGGTCCCTTCCAGTTGCTCGGCCGCGAGCACGAGCTGGTGGTCGGCGCCAGCTATCGCCAGGAACGCTTCGACGGCCACGGCGGCTGGGGCAGCCTGTTCAACAAGGACGGCACCCTCACCGGGCCGATGGACCCGACCCAGTGGGACCCGAGCTCGACTCTCAAGCCGAGGCTGAACACCAGCCTGTGGGGCATGAAGCTCGACCAGGAACAGAAAGGCGCCTACCTCACCACCCGGTTGAACCTCGCCGACCCGCTGAAAGTGATCCTCGGCGGGCGCCTGGACTGGTACAAGGCCGACGCCGATACCGACAGCTACAAGGTCACCCGCAACGTCACCCGCTATGCCGGGGTGATCTACGACCTGAACCAGACCTACTCGGTCTACGCCAGCTATACCGACATCTTCAAGCCGCAGAGCAACTTCGACGCCGGCGGCGGCCTGCTCGACCCGATCACCGGCAAGAACTACGAGATCGGCCTGAAGGGCGAACACTTCGGCGGCGCGCTCAATTCGCAGATCGCGCTGTTCCAGATCGACCAGGAAAACCGCGCCACCGAGGACGTCGGCGGCCCCTCGCCATGCCCCTTCAGCCCCACCTCGCGCTATTGCTCGCGCGCTTCGGGCAAGGTCCGCAGCCAGGGCGTCGACCTGGAGCTGAGCGGTGCGCTGAGCGACGACTGGCAGATGATGGCCGGCTATACCTACGTCGACGCCAAGTACAAGCACGACAGCAACAAGGCCAACGAGGGCAAGCCATTCGACGCGGCCAAGCCACGCCACCTGTTCAAGCTCGCCACCAGCTATACGCTACCCGGCGAACTGCACAAATGGCGCGTCGGCGGCGACCTGGCCACCCAGAGCAAGACCGAGGACAGCAGCACCGGTTTCCAGCAGGGCGGCTACACCGTGGTCAACGCCATGCTCGGCTACAAGGTCAACGAACGGATCGACACGCGGCTGAACTTCAACAACCTGTTCGATAGTTTTGTCAAGCAGAATTTTCAAGCGGCCTGATCGCCGGAAAGCCAGTCCCCATGCGGGTTTAGCGCCCGTTCCTCGCTGCCCAAGATGCCCTGCCTGCCTGGTCTAGGAGCCGGATAAGAGCCAAGGGAAAGAACGCCACCGGACAAGCATGGCGTGTTCCAGCGCAGCAGTTCCCCCAATTCCTCTGTTCCTTCGATGCCCATGTTGGGCGTCCCGGCGTTCCGCCGTCGGGTGCGCGGGCTGCGCCCCGCGCTTCGTGCCGAATCGCGGCCATCCGGCTTTTTCCCCTGACGCCTTCGGCCCTCGGTCGTCGCTATGGAAATTTCCCAGGCAGTGTCTGGGAAATCTTCCCTGACGCTTTTGGCCCCACAGGCCTGCGCGCTCCGCTTGCCCCAAAAGCCGACTTTGTGCAGTGGGCGGGGTGTGGGCGGTCTTGCTGTTCCCTTCACCGTATCACGGCGTTCTCGCCGTCAATGACTGCGCGTGCTCGCACGCTTGCGGCCTGATGGCCGTCTTCGATCCCTGACTGCTTGCGCTGCGCCGTGCTCGCCACGGTTCCGGGCAATTCCGCCCGAGCAACCGGAGCACGATCATGTCGCAACTGACCCTTCTTCCTTCCGTCGATTCTCCGCTCATGGTGCGCGATGGTCGCGGCCGCTATCGGCCGGCGACGGCCGACCAGATTCTGGAAGCTGCGCGCCAGGCCATCGAGCACAAGATGCAGCGCGGGGATTCATTCACGTCGCCGGCGGCCGTCAAGGAGTACCTGCGCGCCAAGCTGGCCGGCTTCGAGCATGAGGTGTTCGCGGTGCTGTTCCTCGATACACAGCATCGCCTGATCGAGTATGCCGAGATGTTCCGCGGCACGATCGACTCGGCCGAGGTGCATCCGCGCGAAGTGGTCAAGACGGCCCTGCGTCACAACGCGGCGGCAGTCGTCATTTCGCACAACCACCCGAGCGGGAACCCGGAGCCGAGCGCCGCAGACAAGGTGCTGACCAAGCAGCTCAAGGAGGTGCTGGCGCTGGTGGATGTCCGCACGCTGGATCACATCATCGTGGCGGGCAGCAAGACCACTTCATTTGCCGAACACGGCCTGCTCTGACCGAAGGGGCTTCGGCCCCTTTTTGCTGCGTCCGCAGCTCGCTCAGGCCATTGCCCGCAACCATGCCAGCAAGTCGGCCTGCGGCCCATCGGGCGGCAGGGGCTGGGGCGATAGCAGGCAGTAACGCGAGCCGTCTTCGATGAAGCCGAGCGGCGCGGCCAGCACGCCGCTGTCCAGATCGTCGCGCACCAGGTGCCAGGGGCCGATGGCGACGCCGAGGCCGGCCACGGCCGCCTGCAAGCTGAAATAGAAGTGCTCGAAGGTCTGCCCCGGCGCGTCCGACACGGGCTGGCCTGCGGCCGTCGCCCATTCCGACCATGCGCCCGGCCGCGTGCGCGTGTGCAGGCGCGGTGCGCCGGCCTTGAGCACGGCGCCGGCCTTCTTCGTGGAGAACCAGGTCGCCACCTTGTCGGGGCGGCAGACCGGGCCGACCTTTTCCGCGAACAAGGGTTCGGCGTGGTAGCCCTCGGGCCAGGGGAAGTCGTCGCGACGGATGGCCAGGTCGATGCCGCTGGCGAAGGAGAACGACCCGCCGCCGGCCACCAGATGCACGTCGATCCCCGGATGCCGGGCCTGGAAGTCCGGCCAGCGCAGGATCAGCCAGCGCATCAGCAAGGTCGGCTCGCACGACAGCACCCAGCGCCGCCCCTGGCGGGCGCTGGCACGCAGCTCGCCGACGGCCTGCCGCATCAGATCCAGGCCATTGCCCACGGCGCGCGCCAGTGTGCGCCCGTCATCGGTCAGGAACACGCGCCGGCTGCGGCGCTCGAACAGGGCCACGCCCAGCTCGTCTTCGAGCAGACCCACGGCCCGGCTGACCGCGCCGTGGGTCAGGTGCAGTTCGTCGGCGGCCCGGCTGAAATTCTCCAGCCGGGCCGCTGCCTCGAAGCAGCGCAAGGCCAGCAGCGAAGGCAGGCGCGTGTCGGTCAATGGTGATTCCAGCTCACCATTCTTGTCAGAAAGCATCGTTATTCACTGGGGATTTTCGTCGGTAGTATCTCGACAATTCGTTGTTATTCGACAGGATACGCCATGCCAGAACTGATAGCTGTCATCACAATCACCTTGCTGGCTGTCATCAGCCCTGGGCCGGACTTTGCGATGGTCACGCGCAACAGCCTGATGCTGTCGCGTCGCGCCGGTGTGCTGACGGCCCTGGGCATCGGCCTGGGCGTGCTGGTGCATGTCACCTATACGCTGGTCGGCGTGGGCCTGCTGATCCAGCAGTCGTTGTGGCTGTTCAATGCCATCAAGCTGGTCGGTGCCGCGTATCTGGTCTATCTCGGTGTGAAGATGCTGCGGGCCAAGCCTGCCGGCGCGCTGGCTGACAGCACCGTGGCGCCGCTGTCGGATGCGGCGGCGCTGCGCACCGGCTTCCTGACCAATGCGCTGAATCCCAAGACCACGGTGTTCATCGTCAGCCTGTTCATGCAGGTGGTGCGGCCGGACACCCCGCTGGCGGTGCAGATCGGCTATGGCGCTTTCATCTCCGTGGCGCACATGGCCTGGTTCGCCTTGGTCGCCTTGTGCTTCTCGGCCGGGGCCGTGCGCGACCGGCTGCTGGCGGTGCGCCATTGGATCGACCGTGCTTTCGGCGGGCTGCTGGTCGGCTTCGGCGTTCTGCTGGCGGTGGCGCGCGGCTCACGCTGACCGCCACGGAAATCCGAGACAGTGTTTCGGAAATTCAGCATGCCAAGGTTTGTGCATGACGTGGGGCGGTCTTGCTGTCCCCTTCACCGTATCACGTCGTTCTCTCCGTCAAGGGCTGCGCGTGCGAGCACGCTTGCGGCCCGTGGCCGTCCTTGACCCCTGACGGCTGCGCTGCGTCGTGCTGGCGACGGTTCCGGGCAATTCCGCCCGTGCAACCGGAGATCGTCATGAACGACAAATCGCACGTTTCCCTCGAACAACACGTTTGCCTGGTCTGCGGCGCTCGCTTCGACACCGGCGCGATCCTGCTGGACAAGCGCCTGCGCGCGAGCATGGAGCGCCACACGGCGACAGGCTGGGGCTTGTGCCCGGAACATCAGAAGCTGTCCGACGATGGCTTTGTCGCCTTGGTCGAATGCGACCCGCAGCGCAGCGGCTCACAGGCCAGCGGCCGCATGAAGCCCGAACAGGCGTACCGCACGGGCCGCCTGGCGCACCTGAAACGCGAGGTATTCGCCGATGTGTTCAACGTGCCTATCGAGGACAAGCAGCCCTGCGTGTTCGTTGAACCCGGCGTGATCGAGCAGTTGCAGGCGATGACCGCGCATTGATCGCACAGCCACCATCCGGCGCGTTGTCCTTCGGGACGACGCGCCATTTTTTTTGCTGTATCCGCGTCCTTCGCGCTTTCGCGCAATGCCACCTCGAAAAAGCCAGATGGTGTCTGGCGAATCTGCCGCGCCGAGGCGCATGGAGGGTGTGGGCGGTCTTGCTGTTCCCTTCATCGTGCCACGGCGTTCTCGCCGTCAAGGGCGGCGCGCGCTTGTGCGCGCTTGCGTCCTGGCGGCCGTCTGCGACCCCTGACTGCTTGCGCTGCGCCGTGCCCCGAAAGGGGCGGGCAATTCCGCCCGGCAACCTTTCAGGAGTTCATGTCATGAGCAGCCATCACGATTGGGTCATCGAAGTTTCGGCACAGCACGACGCGCACAAGCCGTTCGCGCCGGAGAACGGCCAGCCGCTGCGCTTCAAGATCGGCGACGCGGTGATCTACACCAACGACTTCGGCGCACAGTTCCATCGCCGCGTCACCGGGTTCTATCAGCCTGCCGGGCCTTGCGGGCTGTACGCGCTCGGCCGACGCTACTTCATCAATTCGACCTCGCCCTGGATGCCAGTCGCGGAATCCAGCCTGCGCCCTGACGACGCGGCTTAATGCCTTCGCGCCCCTCGATGCCGCCGAACCGGCTGGCGCCGGATCGGCACTGTATGGCGTCAGTCGTACATCCTGTCCGGGCGCTCTCGCCGTTGTCCGCGCTCATTGGCTTCCAGCCAGTCGAACAGCGCGTCAATGTCTTGATCCAACTGGAACAGCGACGCCTCGGCCATCATGTGCCAGGTGGCGCATTCGTCGGCATGGTGCGCGTTGTTCACCACGGCATTGAGCTGCTGATGCAGGGCCAGCAGCCGCTTTTTCTCCGCTGCGACTGTCTCGCGGTCGGTCGTCCAGACCATCGAGGGCAGAAAGATGCCTGACGGTGATGCGCTGGTCGTTGAAGCCTCGGTGCAAGGTTGTTGTGTCACGGGAACTCTCCGAAGTTGGGAAGCCTTCACGATAGGCAGGCACCTTCTTTGTCTCCAGTCGAAATTCGCTCAAAAACGCACCGATTTCGGCATCAGCTCCAGCAGCGCCAAGGCAAAGGCGGGATGGGCGTCCCCGGCCAGAAAACATGGCCGGTCGCGCTGTCGTGCTGCGCATCGAACCCCCTGCGGGGTTTCGCCCCTGACGGGCTTCCATCGTTCCCTCGCTCCGCTCGGCTGACGCCTCCGGCCCGGCTTCCAGATCCGGGCCTGCGCGCTTCGCTTGCCGTGCGGTTCGTCACACAAGGGCGGCCGTTGCCATGTCCAGCCGTCTCCCCTGACTTCATCACCTTGTCCGCGACCGTAGCCCGCTTCCGTGTGCCGTCAAGGCGCGCAGGGCCGTGTCCTCGGCTGCGCCTGCGGGCCGCACCAACCCCGCGCTTGTTTCCTTGACGGCCCCCGTCCGCGCGCTCCTTTGGCCGCGGGCGATGAACTCAGGAAAGACGGTGGCAACAGGGCCAACCGGGTTCCTCGTGCCGACCGCACCGAACAGCCGAAAGGCTGGGCTCCGAATCTAGGAATCCGGTGTGCGGTGTGAACAGCAAACCCTTTTCGTCAGGAGAAAGACCATGCAACTCGCATCCCGATTCGCTTCCCGTTCCCCCTCGCTGCGCAGCGACTACCCGCTGACCGATGACCAGATTCACCGCGTAGCGCCGTCCATCTTCGCGGACGCGCCGCATGAAAGCCGTTCGCAGCGTTACGCCTATATCCCCACCGCCGCCGTGCTGGCCGAGCTTCGCAAAGAAGGGTTCCAGCCCTTCATGGTGACGCAGACCCGCGTGCGCGACCAAGGTAAGCGCGAGCACACCAAACACATGCTGCGCCTGCGCCACGCCAGCCAGATCAACGGCGCGGAGGCCAATGAAATTGTGTTGCTGAACTCGCATGACGGGACGAGCAGCTATCAGATGCTGGCCGGCATGTTCCGGTTCGTGTGCAGCAATGGCCTTGTCTGCGGCGACACCGTGGCCGATGTGCGCGTGCCGCACAAGGGCGATGTTTCCGGGCATGTCATCGAAGGCGCTTACGAAGTCTTGCGCGGCTTCGACCGGGTGAAGGATTCCCGCGATGCCATGCGCGCCATCACGCTGGACGAAGGCGAGGCCGAAGTGTTCGCCCGTTCCGCGCTGGCACTCAAGTACGACCCCACCGATAAAAAGCCCGCACCCATCACCGAATCGCAAATCCTGATGCCGCGCCGCTTTGATGACCGCCGCCCGGACTTGTGGAGCGTGTTCAACCGCACGCAAGAGAACCTGACCCAAGGCGGCCTGCGCGGGCGCAGCGCCAACGGACGCCGGCAGCAAACCCGCCCGGTGCAGGGCATCGACCAAAACATCCGACTGAATCGCGCCCTCTGGCTGCTGGCCGATGGCATGCGCCAGTTGAAAGCCTGATTCCCCACGCGGCAGGGGCAGGCAGCAGCCCTTGCCGCATCCCTCGTTGCTGCATCCCTGAACCGTTAGGAGTTATCACCATGAACGCCATTACCCAAACCGAAGCCCGCGCCCTCAACACCGCCGCCGCTATCCCGCTGGAAACCGCCGACCCGACCAAGAACCTGATTCTTGTCCCTCTGTCGCGGCTGGTGTCGCGGCCGACTGGCCGCAACGTGCGCAAGACCCCGCGCATGTCCATTCCCGAACTCGCCGCCAGCATCCAGCGTGTCGGCCTGCTGCAAAACCTCATCATCATTGCCGCCGCCGATGGCGAGCATTACGAAGTGGTGGCCGGTGGCCGTCGCCTCGCCGCGTTGAAGCTGCTGGCGAAGAAGCACCGCATCAGCAAGGAATGGGAAGTGCCTTGCCTGCTGGTGGCCGATGGCACCGCCCGCACGGCCAGCCTCACCGAGAACGTGCAGCGCGAAGCCATGCACCCCGCCGACCAGTTTGAGGCATTCGCCGCGCTGGTGGCCGATGGCCGCAGCATCGAGGACATTGCAGCGGATTTCAGCGTCACGCCGCTGGTGGTGCAACGCCGCCTGAAACTCGCCAACGTGTCGCCGCGCCTGCTGGCCGACTACCGCGCCGATGCCGTCGCGCTCGACCAGCTGATGGCCCTTGCCATCACCGACGACCACGCCGCGCAGGAAAGCGCCTTCTACGATGCGCCAACGTGGCAGCGCCAGCCGTCCGCGCTGCGCGACCGTCTGACCGAACGCGAAATCGACGCCTACCGGCATCCGCTGGTGCGCTTCGTCGGGCTGGACACCTACGACGCCGCAGGCGGCGGCATCCGCCGCGACCTGTTCGCCGAAGGCGATGCGGGCGTGTATCTGACCGATGCCGCGCTGCTGGAACGGCTGGCGCAAGACAAGCTGGCAGGCATCGCCGCAGAGGTGAAGGCCGAGGGATGGGCATGGGTGGATGCCACGCCCGGCACGACCCATGCCGACCTGCACGCCTTCCAACGCGCCCCGAGGGAACGCCGCGAACCGAACAAGCGCGAAGCCGCACGCATCGAGAAGCTGCAAGCCAAGCTGCACGAACTGGCCGAGGCCGTGGATGCCGCGCTGGACGCCGACGACGAGGAAAAGGCCGATGCCTTGCAGGAGGAAGGCGAACGCCTGGGCGAGCAGTTGCAGGCGCTGGAAGATGGCTTGCAGGACTACGGCGCGAACGTGAAGGCGGCAGCCGGTGCCATCGTCACCATCGACCGCAGCGGCGAAGCCGTGGTGCATCGCGGCCTGATGCGCGAAGCCGAAGCCAAGGCGCTGCGCACGCTGGAACGGCTGCGGCAGGGTTTCGGCGGCACAGAAGCCGAGAACGACGACGAAGGCGAGGACGGAGACAGCGAAGGGCAGCCCAAGACCGCCGCCATGTCTGACAAGCTGGCGCAGCGGTTGAGCGCCCACCGCACCACCGCGCTGCAAATCGAAGTCGCCCGGCATCCGCAAGTGGCGCTGGCCGCGCTGGTGCATGGCATGGTGCAGACCGTCTTGCAGGAAAGCCACTACGGGCACGACCTGCCGCTGGGCGTGAGCCTGAAAGTGCAAGACCGGCTGGAAAGCCTTGCCCCGGACGTGTCGGAATCGCCTGCCGCCGTGGCGCTGCGCACCTTGCAGGAAGTCGCGGGCGAAGCCTTGCCGGAGGACAGCGCCGAACTATTCGCCGCGCTGGTGGCGAAGTCGCAGGATGAACTGGTGCGGCTGCTGGCCGTGTGCGTGGCTTCCACGGTGGACGTGGTGACGCCCCGCGCTACGACGCAGCAACCGGGCGCGGAACTGGCGCAGGCTGTCGGCTTGGACATGGCCGCATGGTGGAAGCCCACCGCTGACGGCTATTTCCAGCATGTGCCGAAGGCCGCAATTCTGGAAGCCGTGGAGCAGTACGCCCCGGTGCACGTCACCCGGCTGGCGAAGTTGAAGAAAGGCGACATTGCCAGCGAAGCCGAGCGGCTGGCCGATGGCACCGGCTGGATGCCCGCCATCTTCCGTGCCGAAGCCCCGCAGCAGGACGCGCAGGACGTGACGGCGGACGAGGAAGCCGAACCGCCGGAGGAAGTCGCCGCCGTGGCGGATGAGCAGCCGCAGGCCGAGGCACTGGCCGCGTGACCTTGCACCACAGATAGCGCCCCGGTTCCGGCCGGGGCGCTTCATGCCGAGGATTCCCCCATGAGCCACGACACCACGAACCGCCCCCGCATGGCCGCGACCTACGCCCCCGGCACGGTACGCGCCCGCCGCTGGCATGGCGCTGGCGACGTGCGCGGCTACCGCCCGCCTCGCGGCTGGACAGCCCGCGCCGCCCTGACCGACCTGCACCCCATTACGGGCCGCGCCTTGCCGCGTGCCGTGTGGTGGATCATCGAAACCAAAGAATAGGGAGCAGCCCGCGCCCAAGCCGTTCCGTCTTGGGCGCGGGGAATGCCAAAAATCCGGGCGCGGTCGTGGCCGCGCCCGGTGTTCAAGGCCCAAAGCCAGAGCGCCCCTGCGCCGCCTTCGGGCAGGCGACGCAGGGGCGGCGCACAAGTAGCCTTGTGCGCGAGAAACCCTCGAAGCCCATCAGTGCGTCGGCGCACAGCACCGACGACATTCCGAATGCGCCCCGCCACAATGATCGGGGCTTGTGGGCCTACGCCCCGGCTTGCTGCCACAGGTTGCATGAAAGCGTGCCGTCCTCGACGCTGGCGGTTCGTCGCTTGTACGTCACGAAGGACGGTTCACCGACACGCCGCCCGGCCTTGCAATGGAGCTTCCACGCCACGCCTCAGGCAAGAAGCCACCTGCTACGTCAGGGACGCTTTCACCTTGTCGCTGGGCGTTGTCCTTGCCCGTGTCAGGGCGCAAGCCGATGAAGCCGTCACGCGGGGAGCCGAGTCGGCCATGTTTCCTTTCGGAGCGGGTCGGCCCAAGGCGTCCTTTCTGTTTGTGAATCCTGGCGGTGGCCGGGCTTCTATGGCTGCAACCTTCCAGCGAAAACAATTTCCCCTGCGCTGCGCGCATTCCTCGCGGGACAAATTCTTTTCGCTTCCAGGCGCTCCACTGCGTTGCGCCCGCAAGCGGTGCAGCCAGCCCGTCCCCCGCCGGTCGGATCACAACAGGACGCGATGGGCGCGAACCCTGTTCAACCGAAAGGAAATTCATCATGGCAAACATCGGCACCTTCACCGCAGAGAAAGACGGCTTCACCGGCACGCTTCGCACCCTGACCCTCAACGTCAAGGTCAAGCTGGTTCCCAACGACAAGGGCGACAACGAGAACGCTCCCGACTACCGCCTGCAAGCGGCTGGCCACGACATCGGCGCTGCGTGGAGGAAGACCAGCGAGGCCGGGCGCCCCTACGTGTCCGTGACCCTGGACGATCCTTCGTTCCCGGCGACCGTCTATGCCCGCCTGATCGAAGGTGAGAACGGCACGCACGACCTGATCTGGTCGCGCAACAAGCCCAAGGCGGCCTGACGGCCGCCCACCGCGNNCGATGCTGCTGATCGCAGCGCCGCACGCACATGGTTTCGGCGGTTGTCTCCTGCCCCGCATGTCCAGCGACGGCATCGCATCGGTGATGGTCGAATGGCTCGAAGCCCGTGGCAGCAAGCGCAAGATGGCGTGTCGGCGCTGGAAGCGCCGCCGGGCTTTCGGGCTGCGCCCCGTACCGGCAAGCCGTCACGGCCATGCGGCTTCAATCCCTCACGCCTTCGCGCCTGATGGCGCTGCGCGCTCCGCTTGCGGCTATGTCTCGGACGCCGCGATCTGGCTTTCCGTCTCGGCCATCAGCACCGCCGTACTGCAATCGAGTGCGCGGGCGATCTTGAAGATGGCCGCCAGCGTGGGCATGTGTTCGCCACGCTCGACCTTGCCCATGTGCGAACGCTCGATGCCGGCCAGGTGCGCCAGCGATTCTTGCGCAATCCCTCGCTCCATCCGTAGCGCGCGCACCGCCGCGCCGAAGGCTTGCGCCAGATCGGCATCGAAGGTGGTAACGCCGGCCGGTCGGCCTGGCTGAACGGATCGCTTCTGCATAGACAGAAGCGTCGAATCGAAGGACAATTAAAACCACGTTATCTTTAACTCATTGACGAAAAAACGCTGTTCCGTGCCTTTACGGAAATCCGTATCTACGGATTCCAGCAGAACCGGGGAATCGCATCCGTGTCTTTCCGGCTTTCTACAATTCCGCTTTTGCGCTTGCGTTCTTCTCAGGATGCGATGGCTTGCGCATCCGTGCTTGCGCACGAAAGCACGGAGACGGTTCGGCGGTTCCGTGCTTCGACGCAGAAGCGCATCCGTGCATCCTCGGTTTCGTGGAGGTTCCGGCCATGACCCTGCCACTTGTCACCGCTGACGAACGCGCCCGGCTGCTCGCCCACGGCGCGGCGCTCGCCGCTGGCCAGCACCTCGACCCGCTGCCCGTGGTGCGGCTGTTTACCCCCGATGCGCATGTGACCTGGCTGCTGGTGTCGCTCGACCCGGTGGACGGCGACACGGCCTACGGGCTGATCGACCTCGGTATCGGGATGCCCTCGCTGGGCACGGTCAAGCTCTCCGACCTGGCCGGCATCGTCGGCCCGCGCAAGCTGCCGGTGCGGCGGGATCGGTATTTCCAGGCGCTACGCCCGCTGTCGGAGTACGTCCGGCTGGCGCAGGAAAACGGCGCGATCACGGACTGATGAAGGCCAGCGCAGCCCGGCCAGCCGGGGCGCATTGTGACTATTTCGGTCTTACCCAAGACCTGTACGGTCTCAATCGGCATTGATGCACCGAAGCGGTGCCAGCCTGATGCAAACAGTCATGATCTTTGGCGCGGCCTGCGGCACGGTATCCGATGCCGCGCACCATTTCCGGGTTGCGTAGCCGTCGCATTCAGACGATTTCCGCAACACGCCGGAGCCAAACGGTCTTGACACCGACAGTTACAGCTTAATCTTTTTTGATGACGACCTGATGGCGTTTCGATAGCTCCCGCACGACGGAATCCGTGGCGACGCACCCCAAGCACAGGGAGGTCTCGCCATGACTGATCGCAGCGCCGAACACTGGTATCCGACAGCGGCTTATCTCTACATCCTGCACCTGGACGGCCCCGCGCTGGCCTGGGAGTACCTGCGAAGGAATCCCGACTACCGCCGCGACTGGCTGCGCCGTCGCCGCCGGCCGGACGCGGCGCAGGCGTGGGGCCTGCGCCTGCTGGAAGATCCCACCCTGGATGCGCGTGACGCGCATCCGGCCTGGTTCCCCGATCACGATGCCGTGGTGCAGCTCTACCCCGATGCAGATCCGCCGCCCGATGCCTACGCCTTCGAGTTCTGGCGCGTGCCTGGCCGCAAGCAACTGATCCACGACGGCAAGCGCCTGGTGCTGGTGTCGCACTGGCCCGGCTGCTGCCTGCGGCTCGCCCTCGGGCCGGGCCTGGAGGATGGCATGGCCTACCTCTACGCCACCCGCGCCTGCGCCACGCCCTGCGCGCGCTATCGCACGCTGGCGGCCGAACTGGATGCCTTGGCCGCCGCCACGGTTGCTGCACCGGCGGCAGCGGCTCGTTCCCGACCCATGCCGGCCGCGGTGCTGGAACTGCATACCTTGCAGGCCCTCGACGCGACCCTGGCAGGTGCATCCTTGCGCGAAGTGGCCGAAGGGTTGTTCGGCGCAGATGCCGTCGCGGCCGACTGGCACAAAGACAGTGCTTTGCGTGCCCGCGTGCGGAGGCTGGTGCGCCGTGGCGAGGCGCTGATGCGCGGCGGCTATCGCAGCCTGGCGCAGCTCCCGCCAGTTGTATCGCAGTAAGGGGGGACGTTTTGCAGTCCCTGCAATTCGTCCCTTAGCAAGAAGCCTCGCTTTCTTGAAAGTGCCTCTATCCGGCCGCGTGGTGTGGCCGGGCTTGATGGAGGTACTTCCCATGCGACCTGCTCCCTTGCGGCCTGCCGCCGCTGCGCCCGCGCAGCCCCAACGCTATCTCACCAACGACGAAGCCGCCGACTACCTGCGCCTGTCGCCGCGCACGCTGGAGAAACAGCGCGTGATCGGTGGCGGGCCGAAGTTCCGCAAGTTCGGCCGCCGCGTCATGTATGCCGTGAGCGACCTCGACGCCTGGGCCGATGCGCGCAGCTACGCGGCGACTTCCGACCCGGAATACGCCGAGCGGCATGCGGGCGACTATCGTGACGGCCGCTGATCTCTGGCTCGCCGGTGGCCATCGCCATGTCCAGCCCATCGCTGCCCCTGCGGCAGCGACCAGCGCAGCAGCGCGAACAGCTCGACCTGTTCCGCGCGCTGCCGGGCGACATGGCGCCGCGCGACAGCCAGGACTTGATGGCCTTTCCGTTCTTCTCGCTGGCGAAGTCGCGGCGCGTTGCGCCGATCGACTTCCGGGCGGGCGGCATCACCATCCGCGTGGAAGGCACGCAGGAACACGGCATCGCCACGATATGGGATGCCGACATCCTGATATGGGCCGCCTCGCAGATCGTGGAAGCCCGCGACGCGGGCATCCCGACCTCGCGGCTGATGCAGGTGCGTCCCTACGAGATCCTGCGCTTCATCGGGCGCGGTACGTCGCTGCGCGACTACCAGCGCCTCAAGGCCGCGCTCGACCGGCTGCAATCGACCACGGTGGCCACGTCCATCCGCGAAACCACGGGACGGCGACTGCACCGCTTCTCGTGGATCAACGAGTGGAAGGAACTGGCCGATGCCAGCGGCACACCGCTGGGCATCGAGCTGATCCTGCCGGACTGGTTCTACGCGGGCGTGGTGGACGCGGCCCTGGTGCTGACCATCGACCCGACGTACTTCCGGCTCACTGGTGGCATCGAGCGGTGGCTGTACCGCCTGGTGCGCAAGCACGGCGGACGACAGGAACACGGCTGGCAATTCGATTTCCAGCACCTGTACCGCAAGTCGGGCAGCGTGGCGCGTTTCTACGACTTCGCCGCCGACCTGCGCGCGCTGGTGGCGCGGCAGTCGCTGCCCGGCTACGTCCTGGGCATCGAGCGGATGCCTGGCGAGAAAACCGAACTGCTGACCTTCCGGCCCGTGCCGCCCACGGCACGGGGATAACTGCGGGAAAACCTGTTAATTCACTCGTGCTATCAGGCAACAGGAGGCTCGTGCTATCAGGCAACAAATCCTCGTGCTATCAGGCAACAAAATCGGCCGCAAACCCTTGCCAGCATTGGGTTTCGTCGCCCTCTAACATTCCTAACTTAAATTCTCTAACTTTTAGTAGAGAAGCGCCGTTTCGGTGGACAACCGCCAAACGGCACGGCGAAAGGCGTTTCGCAGAGCAGGCAACGCCCGGCTTTCCAGCAAGGAGGGCCGCGCCATGATCGTCGCACTGCTCAACCAGAAAGGCGGCGTCGGCAAGACCACGCTCGCCACGCACATCGCCGGCGAACTGGCGATGCGCGGCCAGCACGTCGTGCTGCTGGACGCCGACCCGCAGGGTTCATCGCTGGACTGGACGCAGCGCCGAAGCCAGCAAGGCTTGCCACGGCTGTTCAGCGCCGTGGGCCTCGCACGCGAAACGCTGCATCAGGAAGCGCCAGAACTCGCCAGACGGGCCGATCACGTCGTCATTGATGGGCCACCCAGGATTGCCGCCTTGGCGCGCTCCGCGCTGCTGGCGGCCGAGCGCGTGCTGATCCCGGTGCAGCCCAGCCCCTACGACGTATGGGCCAGCGCCGAGATGGTTTCGCTGATCCGCGAGGCGCAGGTGTTCCGGCCGCAACTCGCGGCGGCCTTCGTCATCAACCGGCGCGTCAGCACCACCATCATCGGCCGCGAGGCGCGGCAGTCGCTGGCCGAACAGCCGCTGCCCGCGCTGCGCTCGGAGGTGCATCAGCGCATCGTCTTCGCCGACAGCGTGGCCGCTGGCCGGCTCGCACGCGAGACAGCGCCCGACAGCGCCGCCGCCCGCGAAATCACCGCCCTGGTGGACGAACTGCTGAGGTGGCCGACATGACAGCCAAGCCACCACCACGCAGCAAGCGCGTCGGCATCGGCGCACGTCCGCCCGCGAATCCGCACGCAGAAGCGTGGATTCGCCAAGGCGATGCCGATGCGCTGGGCAAAGGCGACCTTTACACCGCGCGCCTGACCCTGGACATCACGCCCGCCATGCGGGCGCGCATCAAGGTGTCGGCCTTCACGCAAGGCGTGACCGTGGCCGAACTGCTGCGCGGTCTGCTGGAGCGCGAGTTTCCCGAGCACCACAGGGAGAACACACCATGACCGCATCCGCTTTGCCTGCCGCTGGCGCGGCACCGGCTACGCCGTTGCCTGCGCTTTCGGCACTCGCCGGACAGGCCAGCAACGTGCCGCTGACGCGCGTTTCGCTGGCCTACATCGAGGCCCGTTTCAAGCTCTACCTGCGCTTCGGAGAACCGGCGCGCACGCTGCGGCTCGACCGCTGGCGGCGCTGCGCGGTGTTCCTGCCGCGTGCCATGTTCTGCCGCGTGCGCTGGGAAGCAAACGACTACGGCACGATCCGCTGGCAGCTCATGGTGATGCAAGCCGCCACGCCGCTGGACGACATGCAGCGCATCCCCGGCGTNACGCCTGCTGCTGCACGCCGAAGGCGAAAACGCGGTGCGTGCCGTGCTGGAACGCATCGACGGCATCGAAGGGCAAGGCATCGCCGCCATCGACGTGTCGTCCGCGTACTGGCGCACGCTGGGCAACTGTCTGGCGGCCCGCCTGGCGCTGCCCGAATACACCGCCGAGCGGCACGCCGCCTGGCTGGCCGGAAGGGCGCTGCCATGACGACCCAATCCAATACCACATGCACGCAAGAAGCCGCGCCGCATCCTCGCTCGCGCCGATGCGCTCGCCTCGCGCTGGCGGGCTTCGCCGCCGTCGGCCTCGCTGCGCTGGCCTGGGCGGCTTTCGTGTCGCCGCTGCCGCGTCTGACCTACAACCCGTCCAACAGCGTGGCGGTCGGCTGGTATCGCATCGAACCGTTCGACCCGCGCACCGCCTCGCTGCCACGTCCGCTGTCCGTGGACAGTATCGTGCTGGTGCCGCTACCCGACAGGGCCGCCATGCTGGCCGCGCAGCGCGGCTACCTGCCGACGCGCGTGCCGCTGCTCAAACGTGTGGGCGCGGTTGCGCCGCAACACGTCTGCATCGTCGCCGGGCAGGTACGCATCGACGGCGTGCCTGCGGCCACCGTGCTGCCTGCCGACCGGCTGGGCCGGCCGCTGCCATCCTTGCAGCTTTGCCGCCGCCTTGAGCCGGGCGAACTGTTCCTGTTGAGCGTGACCAATCCGGCGTCGTTCGACAGCCGGTATTTCGGCCCGGTCAGCGCATCCGCCGTGATCGGCGTTGCGCATCCGGTCTGGCTGGAGACACGCCCATGATGGCCGCCGATTCGCTGCACGTTGTCGTGCCTCTCATCGTGCCATCGGGCATGTCGTTCCAGTGGCTGCCGCCGTGTCGTCGCGCGTGCAGTGCGGGCGCATTCGCGCCGCACTTCGCGCTGCCTTCGGCGCAGCCGTCCAACGTGCAGGCGTCTTGCCTCGAACGCGCTCGGCCTGCGGCCTTCATGGCGTCAGTTCGCGCGTTCGCCGGCGCGCTGGCTGCTCCCGCAGCAGCGCCGCCGGGCCGCCGCTGCCCGGAGCGCCAGCGAAGGGCAAAGGCGGAAGGCAAGACAAAAGGACACGGCACCAGGCCGCGTCGAAAGCCAGTCTGCACATGGGGGGAACGCAGCACGGAGCGGCTTCGCCGCCGTGCCGCGTGGGGCGCGAGGCCCGCGCCAATGCAGGCATGTCCGCGTGCTTCGCGCGACCGGACACGCCGGAGCTTGCGGGGAGCGCGGCCATGACCGACCGCCGCGACGACGATTTCCGCGTGCGCCCCAGCGCCCCGACGAACCGGGGCAAGGGCCAAGGCCAGAGCTTCGTTTCCAAGGTACTCAAGCAGGCGGGCAAGGCCAGCGGCGGCAAGTCGGCGGTGCGCCGTCCTGGCACTGGCGTGAACGGACAGCGCGCTGGCCAGCGGCCCGGCTCGCGCCTGGGACGCGGCCACACGGTGGCGCGTTTCGCGGGTGCGAAGCTGACCCTCATGTCGCGGCGCGTGACCATCAAGACCCTGCTGGTCAATCAACGCAATGCCAGCCCGCAGTCGCTGGCGAAACATCTGCGCTACATCGAGCGCGATGGCGCCGGCCGCGATGGCGAACCTGGGCGGGCCTACGGGCCGCAGACCGACGAAGCCGACCTCGATGCCTTCAAGGAGCGGGCCGACGACGACCGGCACCATTTCCGCTTCATTGTCTCACCGGAGGACGGCGCCGAGCTGGACGACCTGCGCACCTACACCCGTCATCTGGTGAACCGGATGGAAGCCGACCTGGGAACACGGCTGGATTGGGTGGCGGTCGATCACTGGAACACCGACAACCCGCACACCCACCTGATCGTGCGCGGGCGCGACGACACCGGCAAAGACCTCATCATCGCCGGCGACTACATCGCCCACGGCTTCCGCCACCGGGCCGCCGAGTTGGCGACCGAATGGCTGGGGCCGCGCACCGAACTGGAGATCCAGCAGACCTTGCAGCGCGAGGTGGAAAAGGAGCGGTGGACAAGCCTCGACCGCACATTGCAGCGCGAGGCCGGCGAGGATGGCCGGGTGCAGATCGAACGCTTCAACGAACCCAGGCTGCAACGCCAGCGCCTGCTGCTGATCGGCCGCCTGCAACGCTTGCAGCGCCTTGGCCTGGCCGACGAGGTGCAGCCCGGCACCTGGGCCATCCATGCCGATGCCGAGAAGACCTTGCGCGCCCTGGGCGAGCGTGGCGACATTATCCGCACCATGCAGCGGGCCATGAGCGGCCAGCCGCGCGAGCTGGCGGTGTTCGAGCCGGGCGACGATGGCCGAACCGTCATCGGCCGCGTGGCCGGCAAGGGGCTGGCCGACGAACTGCACGACCGCGGCTATCTGGTCATCGACGGCATTGACGGCAAGGCTCACTACGTTGCCTTGAACGCCCGCGACGAACTGGCGAACTATCCCACCGGAGCGGTGGTGGAGGTGCGCGGTTCCGCCGGGGTACGGGCGGCCGACAAGAACATCGCCGCGCTGGCGAGCGATGGCTTGTATCGCGCTGATCATCACCTTGCCATCGAACAAGGCCGGGCCACGGCTGGACGCGATCCGCAGGAAGTCGTCGCGGCTCACGTTCGCCGGCTGGAAGCCCTGCGCCGCGCCGGCATCGTGGAGCGCGTGACCGAAGGGCTATGGAAGGTGCCGGACGACCTGGCCGAGCGTGGCCGCCAGTACGACGCGCAACGGCTGGGCGGTGTGGCCGTGGAACTGAAATCGCATCTACCCATCGAGCGGCAGGCCCGCGTGATCGGGGCCACCTGGCTCGACCAGCAACTGATCGGCGGCGGCCGAGGGCTGGGCGACCTGGGCTTTGGCGGCGACGCGAAGGAAGCCTTGCAGCAGCGCGCCGACTTCCTCGAAGAACAGGGGCTGGCCCAGAGGCGCGGGCAGCGGGTGATCCTCGCCCGCAATCTGCTGGGAACGCTGCGCAACCGGGAACTGGCGCAGGCCGCGAAGGACATTGCCACTGAAACCGGCCTGGAGCATCGGCCCGTCGCGGACGGGCAGCGCGTCGCTGGCATCTACCGGCGCTCCGTCCAGCTGGCGAGTGGGCGCTACGCGATGCTCGATGACAACAAGGGTTTCAGCCTGGTGCCATGGCGGCCGGTGATTGAGCCTCGGTTGGGACACGTCGTTGAGGGCGTCATTCTGAATGGAGGCGTTTCGTGGAATATCACCAAACAATTAGGAATATCGGTTTGATCATGTGTGATCGGACTCAAGGCGTAATGGACATTGGCAACTCAGATTCGCATTCCGCCGGAAACCTCGATCCTCTGTGCGTTCACCCAGCGATGATCCTCCGACAGCAGCGAGGCAATCATCGGCCCGATGTCGTCGGGCTTGCCTGGTCGGCCAAGCGCGGTCATTCCGGCAATAGCCTTGGCAACATCAGGATTATCGCGCACGACACCCCCGCTGAAATCGGTTGCAATAGCGCCGGGCGCAACGCAGTTCACGGCGATGCGTCGCTCGCCCAGCTCGAACGCCATATATTTGGTCATCGTTTCGACAGCAGCCTTCATCGTGGCGTAGGCGGCGCGGTTCGCCATGATGATCCTCGTCAGGCCCGATGAGACATTCACGATGCGACCACCATCCTTGATCAGGGGCGCAAGCTTTTGAGTGAGGAAAAACACACCTTTCACATGGATTCTGTAGAGAGCATCGAACTCATCCTCCTGCGCATTCAGGAAGCTCATGCCACTCGAATTTCCGGCATTGTTGACGAGTGCATCGATGCCTTCGGCGCCTAGTTTGGCCAACGCCGATTGAAGTGTTTTGATGAAGCTGTCGAACGACGCGCTGTTGCCTGTATCGAGTTGCAGGGCAATGGCGCGACGACCTGCCGCTTCGATGAGCGAGACGACGCGTTCGGCCTCGTCCTTGTTGCTCCGATAAGTGAGGATAACGTCGAACCCACGCCTGGCTAGGTTTTCGGCGGTGTTGCGGCCAAGGCCACGGCTGCCGCCCGTGACGAGGGCGATTTTGATCAGGTCGGTCATGTTGGGCTCCTTATGCTCGATTTCGTAGTATTTGCACTATGCTGCCTACATGAAGAATATTGAAGGCATAAAAATGCCAAATTCATGCCTATTCCTGCCTCCTGCCCTGAAGCAAAGGATATGAACTTGAGCGGAAAGATGCGCGATCTAGCCCGGGCCATCGCGGCCTACACCGAAGCTCATCCCGGTAGCCCTTTCTGGGAAACGGCAATAGCTGGGCTGTTGCTGTTGCGCTCGGATCACGAGAAGCCGCCGAACCCCATCATTTCTCGGCCAGCGCTCTGCGTCGTCGCGCAGGGCGCGAAATGGACCAGCTTTGGCGACGAGCGCCATACCTACCACGCAGGGGAAGCGCTCGTGGTCACCATCGAGATGCCCTCGGTGGGGCGAGTTTTCGAGGCCAGCCCGGATGCCCCGTTTCTTGCCGCGGTCGTCGAATTTTCTCCTGTGGTGCTCCGTGACGTGCTGAAACAATTGACGTTGCCACCAGCGACAAAGAATGAGCCCGGGCGTGGAGGCGCGACCGTCATCAAGATGGATCCGCCAATAACGGATTGCGTGTTGCGCATGGT
The DNA here is from genome assembly GCF_052044465.1 of Pseudomonas sp. 22490. Taxonomy (NCBI): domain Bacteria; kingdom Pseudomonadati; phylum Pseudomonadota; class Gammaproteobacteria; order Pseudomonadales; family Pseudomonadaceae; genus Pseudomonas; species Pseudomonas sp. 22490. The sequence goes on from NZ_JBQENS010000022.1 coordinate 48,384, forward strand.
GCAGCTGCTCGATCGGCCCGAAGCCATTCCGATTCTCGCCCCACTGCTGATTCGGGAACTTAGCTATTGGCTGCTTGTCGGCCCTATGGGAGGCCGGATTGTCGGTATGACCTTGGGGCATGATCGCTGGGATCAGATCACACGCACGATAGGCCGGCTGCGCGAGCAATTCACCGAGCCTCTTCGCATCGTCGATCTCGCTGCCGAGGCCGGCCTCAGCCCGTCGGCCTTCCATCGCCAGTTCAAGGCGGTCACATCAATGACCCCCATCCAATATCAGAAGCAACTTCGCTTGCTGGAAGCGCGGCGCATGATCCTGACGCAGCGAACCAAGGTCGAATCTGCCGCATATGCAACGGGCTACGAGAGCCCTTCGCAGTTCAGCCGGGAGTACGCGCGCATGTTTGGGCGGTCGCCGAAGCAGGATGCGAATACTGGGACTGTGGAGTTGGAGTAATGGTGTGGCAAAAGCACGAAGCCAAATAGCTTTCCTACACGTCCGTAGAGAACGAGATTTGCCGCCTTCCTGGGTAGCGAGCGGAAGCGGACTGGCAGCCCCGGCGTGCCATGTCATTTTAGGGAGAGGATCATTCCTGCTGCTCCGGCGACGAGAACCACATCAATGAGAAGCTCGAACGTGTGCATCTGGAGCCGCTGAACGAGACGTTTCGCAATCATGGAACCGGCAAGCAATGCGATGCCGATGGCAAGTCCACGTGCGATGACGGGCGGTGCAAGTACGCCCGACACTCCGAACGTACCCAGCTTGCCTGCGTAGAGCAGGATAGCGCTTGCCGCCTCCGATCCGAGAAATGCACCGCCGCTCATTCCGTACCCGGTGAATACCGGCACGCTGAGCGGCCCGGTGGACAGCACGAATCCTGTCAGGAAGCCGACAATCGCGCCGGCAAGACTCATGTGCCAGAGGTTCAGATGGAGGTTCGATCGCCTGATGAGGCGGCGCAGCGGGATCATCGCAAGGAAGAAAGCTGCCAGGAACACGTCCACAGTGGCAGGAGAGATCGTCAGCAGCGTGTGCGCCCCGAGCACAGCCGCCGGAACTCCCGCCAACGAGTAGGCAAGCACTGGCCGCCAACGGATCTCGTGCCACCAGGCAATCACCCGCCCGATGTTGCCGAACAGGGACGCAATCGCCATCACAGGTACCGCGATCCGTGGCCCGTACAGCGTGACGAGGACGGGCAGCATGATGAGCGACGAGCCGGTACCGACGACGCCGCTGAGCACGCCGGCACCGAGTGCGAGAAAGAAGAGACATAACAGCGCGATCATCGACTCTACGATCAACCTGGGCCGTCGCTCGCAGCCGCAAGAAGCGGCACCAGGATGTCGCTGATCGGGGTCGGAATGCCGTGAGCCTGGCCGCGACGCGCAATGACGCCGTTGCGGATATCCCATTCGAGCGGTCGGCCAGCTTCTCGATCCGTGAGGATGGAGGTGCTCATGTCTGTGGGTGCCGCCCGGAACTTGTCGAGAATCTCTTGCGGCACTTCGTCGCCGAGTTCAGCGCCCTCCGCACGTGCCACGGCCAGGCATTCCTGCAAATAAGCCAGCGTAAGTCTGGCGATATCAGCGCGACCGAACATGCCTGAGCGGCGGTGCGTGAGTGCCATGAGGCCAGCCACCGCGTTCTGCATCAGCTTGCGCCAAGCCAGCGAGCTGAAGTTCGCGGCCAAATCTACGGCGCACCGTGTGCCTTGCAGCGCTGCGGCCACTACGCGGGAAGCTGACGTGTCCGGCAGGCTGAGGCGCGCTTCGCCACGCAAGCGTACCGAGCCGTCGGATTGCGCCTGCGCAGGGAACCACACGACGGCAGGAACGATTTGCCCGTGTGGCGAGTACGGGCGAACCGTATCCAACTGTTCGATCCCGTTCTGCAAGACGCACAACACGGTTTCTGGACCGGCCAACACCGCGAGCCATTCTGCTGCCGCCTCGATTTGTGTTGCCTTGACTGCCAAAAAGACAAGATCAACCGTGCGAGCAATTTGTGCCGGATGCGTCCGAACCGGACCGGGTACGGTGATAAAGCGGTCGCCATCTTGCAGGGTCAGGTGATCGCGGGGGCTACGTCCACACAGCAACGGCGTGCGGCCGACCTCGTGTAGCGCCGCTGCGATCGTGGTGCCAATGGCACCGGGACCGACGACAGCAACGCCAGGGTTGATTTCAGGATTCATGAATGCGGACTCCTTTAACGGCATCTGTCCACGTGATGGTTGTGCCCTTCACGTAGGGCATGTAATATATTACACATGATAATCGAACCTGGTAATAGAGTTTCAGAGAGCGAGCAACGCTTGCAGCAATGGATCGGCAGCATTCAAGCCCGAAGCGGCGACCTCGCCGCAAGCGAGGCGAAAGTTGTCGATCTCCTGCTCACCGAGCCTTTGTTTGTCGGAGCAAGCACGACCGCTCAGGTTGCCGCCCGTGCCGGCGTTTCTCCGCCGACGGTGGTCCGCGCCGCGCGTGCGCTCGGGTTCAGCGGGTTTACCGAGCTGAAGATCGAGATCGCGCGTGCTCGCGGCACAGCCCGATTCTTCGCGCCTCCTGAAGCACTCGCCGCGGATGCGACGTCGGCCTCAGTGCTGGAAACATCCATTCGTACTGGTACCGATGCACTGACCGCGCTCAGTGGGGCTATCGAACTCTCTGCGCTGGATAAGGCCGTCGACTTGATCCAGCGCGCGCGCCAGGTATTTGCATTCGGTGCTGGACCTTCCTCCACGGTGGCCGCCGATGCAGTCTTCCGTCTGCGTACGATCGGCGTGATGACCGTGGGCATCACGGATCATCTGTCGGCCATGATTGCGGCACGGCTCCTGGGCGCAGAAGACGTCGTCATCGCGGTCAGCTCGACCGGCCGCACGTCTTCAACGCTAGCCGTCGCGGATGCGGCATCCTCGGCTGGCGCCTCCCTGATCGCCGTCACCAATCAGTACGGCACGCCCTTGGCGACCCTTGCCGACGTCGCGCTCGTCGTCGGCGGCGCACCGCTACCGGCACAGATGGCCGCTGCGGGAAGTCGATTGGCTCAGCTTGTCGTTATCGATGCGTTGGTCGCATCCCTGGCGCTGCGCGATCAAGAGCGAACCCGCTTGGCGGAGCGGGCGGGCATAGATCTTCCCGACATTTCCTGATGCAGCCCGGCACCATCGCAATGGTTCTCGCCGCAGCGGTAGCCCATGCGGTGTGGAACCTGGCCTCGAAGTACAAGCGGGGAGACACTTTACTGTTCGTCTGGGCTTATAGCTGTGCTTCGACGCTGCTGTGGGTCCCGATCGGTCTCGTTCTTATGGTTCAGGGCCAAGGGGCGATCGATTGGCGGCTCGGAGTGGGAGCGGCCGTTTCGGCGGCATTGCACATTGCGTATTCCCTGACCTTGCAGGCTGGCTACGATCGTGCCGAACTAGGGGTGGTTTACCCGATCGCCCGCGGCACAGGGCCGGTACTGACGATGCTGTTTGCGATTCTTCTTCTGGGGGAGCGGCTCTCCCTTGTCGCGCTTTTCGGGGCACTCCTCGTTGTCACAGGCATTCTTGTCGTTACCGGCAACCCGTTTGGAAGCGGAACCCGCCGCCCGCTCCAGGGGATGTTTTGGGGAGGTGCTACGGGGGCCACCATCGCAAGCTATACCGTCTGGGACAGCTATGCGGTCACGTCGCTGCATTTGGCGCCGGTGAGCTACTACGCTGGCACACTGCTTCTGCAAACCCTGATCCTGACGCCAAGCGCACTGCGCCGATGGCGTCACATTCACGCAGTTATCCGTGCTGATGCCGTGCCTATACTCATAGTGGCCGTATTCTCCCCACTGGCCTACATCCTCGTGCTAACCGCCATGTTGACGGCACCGCTCGCGCTCGTCGCTCCTGTGCGCGAGTCGTCCATCATCATCGGCTCTCTCCTCGCGTACAGACTTTTCCGTGAGGGGCATCTCGCGCGTCGTGTGGCCGGGGCGGCGATCGTTCTAGCAGGGATCGCGGCGATTAGTGTCTGATGCTTTCGACGGTAGCATGAGCAGACGTTCCGGCGAGGGTTGTGTGTAGGCTGGACTCGCCCCCGTCACCGCATCAAGCGCCTTACAAGTGCATGCTTAGCCCTCGATCTTGTTGTGCCAGTCCTAGACAACTCGTGACAGCACGCCCACTGCGGCTTGGGCCGGTGGCTGATTCAGGTCTTGAATCCAACCGCCGTGAACGCATGCCGCGTGATCGCCTCCAGCGTGCGCCGGCTGGGCCGGGTCTTGGCCAGGACATTGAGTCCTTGCGTCGTGCATACGAGGAATGCGGCAGCTTCGGCCGCATCGACGTCCCGCGATAGTTCTCCCGCTTGCTTTGCCCGCTCGATCGCGCCAGATAGGGCCGTTTCCAGCCTGGCCAGGTGGAGCTGGAAGGCTTCGCTGATCTGCGGATCATTCATGGCGAACTCGACGATCGAGTTCGTCACAAGGCATCCCCAGCGCCGTTTGCCGTCCAGCATCGCTTCGATGAGCGCCGCGTAGTAGTCGGCAATCCCGGCCCGACCGGACGGATTGCTGTTCAGGCGCGCGATCGTCTCTCGCGACATGGATGCCATGTAGCTCTTCAAAGCCTCGATGAAGAGGCCGTGCTTGTCACCGAAGGCAGCGTAGACGCTGCCCGGGTTGAGCCCGGTGACCCGGCAGATCTCCTGCATGCCTGCCCCGTCATAGCCCCGCTCCCAGAAGACGTCCACCGCGCTCTCAAGCACCGCATCGCGGTCAAAGTTTCGTATTCGGCCCATGGCTTATTGATGATTCATAAATCAAGTATTTTTCACACAACTCAAGCATACATTGCCATGAAGACTTGTTGAAGCTAGAATTTTCTTGAATTCATATTCAAGAATGGAGCCATGCATGAAGATCGCGATCATGGGCACCGGAGGCGTAGGTGGCTATTTTGGAGCCAAACTGGCTCTCGGAGGCAATGACGTCAGCTTCATTGCCAGAGGGGCGCACCTGGCTGCCATCAAGTCCCAAGGCCTCATCGTGCGCAGTCCGCTAGGGGACATGCATGTCCCCACGCCCAGAGCAACCGACACGCCGTCGAACGTCGGGCCAGTCGATGTAGTTTTGTTCGGTGTCAAGCTTTGGGATACCGAGACGGCCGCCGAAGCGATCAAGCCACTGATCGGCCCCGAAACGATGGTGATCTCGTTCCAGAACGGGGTGGTCAAGGACGAATTGCTGAGAGCCACGCTCGGAGAAAAGCCGGTAGCAGGTGGCGTTTGCTACATCGCGGCAACCATCGAGGCCCCGGGCGTCATCGGTCATGCCAACAACTTGCAGAAGCTGGTCTTTGGTGAGTACAGCGGCCATCGCAGCGCGCGTATCGAGCGCTTCCATCAGGCCTGCATCCAGTCGGGGATCGACGCCGAGATCAGCGACGACATCGCCAGAGTGATCTGGGAAAAGTTCGTCTTCCTGGTTGGTCTGTCGGCGACCACCGCGTCTACCCGCTGCCCGATCGGCGTTGTACGCGGCAATCCAGCCTCTCGCAGGCTGCTCGAAGGCATCATGCAGGAGGTGGTCGAGGTCGGACGTGCTGAAGGCGTCAATCTCGCCACTGACTTTGCCCAGGACCGCCTTCGCTTTTGCGACCAACTGCCCGCCGACATGACCGCTTCCATGCTGCGCGACTTGGAACGCGGAAACCGGCTGGAAGCGCAGTGGCTCAGCGGCGACGTCAGCAGCAGAGGCCAACGGCTCGGCGTGCCTACTCCGCGAAATTCAGTGGTCTGCGAAATCCTTGCGGTTCATGCCGATGGGGCGCAGCGCCATGAATAACGAAACTCTTGAAAATGGCTTTCTCGACGTGGCTGGTCATCGCATTGCCTACACCCGCCAAGGGCGAGGGAGTGCTATCGCCCTTGTTCACGGCATTCCTACGAGCCGCCATCTTTGGCGCAACGTCATTCCGCTTCTCGCCGCATCAGGCCATGAAGTGCTTGCGATCGACCTTCTCGGCTATGGCGATTCCGACAAGCCTTCGGACGCGGATCTTGGAATCCAGGCGCAATCCGAAATCATCTTTCAGGCGCTTTCGGCCCTGGGGTGGAAGCGCGCGACCATAGTGGGCCACGACATCGGAGGTGGGATTGCCCAGCTTGTGGCCATCAACCATCCCGAAATTCTGGATCGCCTCGTTCTGATCGACTCCATCCTCTATGACTCGTTTCCAGAGCCTGGAATTGCCCGCTTGAAGGAGCCGGTTTGGGACGAAATCCTTGGCGCAGCAAATTTCGATCTGAAGAAGGGCCTGGCGAAAGGCTTTTCACGAGGCATGTTCCATACCGATCGAGTTACCGCTGAACTGGTTGATGCCTATGAGCGTCCGTTCCATGGCATCGACGGGAGGCACGCATACCTGCGTGCAGCCCGGGCGTTGAGGACAGAAGAACTTTCCTCGCGCATGGAAGACGTCGAGGAGTTGGCCGTGCCCACGCTCCTTGTCTGGGGCAGGCTCGACTCATTCCAGCCATTGCACTTTGCAGAGCGATTGGGCGGAAAGATGCCCAATGCCCAAATCAAGGTATTCGATGAGGCTGGGCATTTCTTGCCAGAGGATGTGCCGGAAGCATTGGCTTCCCGTATCTCGGAATTTACAAGCTCCCAACAGGGGACACGCTGATGGCACGAAATTCCCACGCTCCTGCATCCAGCCAGGCTGGCTTTCTTGTCACGCTTTTCGCATCGACCTTCTTGATGGGGTCCAGCTTCGTCGCAGGAAAAATTCTGCTACAGCAGGGTTTCACGCCGATGATCCTGGTCGGGTGGCGCTTCTTTGCCGCGGCCTTGGCGACCTTGCCGCTAGTGTTGGCCGGCGAGCGAAATATTGTGGCGGCGCTCCTGCCGGCCAAAGCAGGGCTGCGTGATGTTGCGCTGGTGATCCTGATTGGTTTGCTTCAGACGGCCGCCGTGATGGGGCTGCTTTTCTGGGCCATGCAGTTCATCTCCGCATCTACCGCCGCCATCCTGCTTTTCACCAATCCCATCTGGGTTGCTGTCCTAGGTCGTATCTTCCTCGGCGAAAGCCTGCACCGAGCGAGGCTCGTCGGGTTGCTTCTTGGCGTTGTCGGTGTTGCGCTTGCCATTGGTATCAGCCCATCCATGTTTTCTGGCGGGATGACGCTGGCTGGCGAGATCATCGGCATCGTCTCTGCGCTTTGCTGGGCAAGCGCGACGCTCATCAATAAGCGGGCAGCATTGCCGCTCTCATCCTGGGCCTTGAGTTTCTGGCAAATGCTGGTGGGCGCGATCGCCATCTTGGCCATCGCCTATCTCGATGGCGAACAATGGCCGAGCGGTGTGACGCGAGAGCAATGGGCTTGGTTTCTCTGGCTTTCCATCCCCGCGTCAACAGGCTCATTTGGCCTCTGGTTCGTGGCGCTGAAAAGAGGTGGAGCAACGAGGACTAGCGGATTTCTGTTCCTGGCCCCGCTCTTCACGGTCATCCTAGCGTATTTCATCTTGGACACGGCAATTTCCTGGATGCAGGCTGCGGGAGGAGTACTGATCGGCCTCGCGCTTTGGCTCGTCAACCGGGAACTTCCAGCAAGAAATGATCGCGAAAAAATCGATGAGGTGATCGCGGAAGGCGAACCGTGATGAACAGTTGATTCATCATCGAGTGCATGAATTATCAAGGCGGTCAGCTATGGAATTACGTCATTTGCGCTGTTTTCTGGCGGTGGCGGAAGAACTCCACTTCGCCCGCGCTGCCGAGCGACTGCACATTGAGCAATCTCCGCTATCGCGCACCATTAAGGAGTTGGAAGAGGACCTTGGTGAAAAATTGTTCGTCCGCACCAGCCGAAGCACACGATTGACCCCGGCGGGGAAGTTGTTTTTTGAGCATGTGCCTCGCGTTTTTACAGCCTTGCAGCAAGCCCGCGACAGCGTGAAAGCAGCGGCCAACGGATTCCAGGGACAGTTGCGAATTGCATTGTCCGACGGCATCACGCCGTCGCGCCTGCCGGCCTTATTGGCAATGTGCCGGCAGGAGGAGCCTGAGGTCGATATTCGTCTGTTTCAGGTGCCGCTATCGCAGCAGATAAAGGGTCTGCAAGACGATCTGTACGACGTAGGTTTCGCGCAGTCGGATGAAGTGGGCGAAGGCATAGTTGCGGAAGCTGTATGGAGTGATCCGTTGATGGTCGCAGTACCTGCCCGGCACCATCTGCTTAAGCACAAACGCATCCCGCTGGACGAAGTTCTGCAATTCCCATTGGTGTTATGCGACCCACTGACATGCGAAGGTCACGCGCGGCAAGTCGAACGTGTTCTACGTCGCTCTGACAGAGAACCACTGGTGGTTGAGCGCGTCGCTTCGTTCGAGCTGATGATGATCGTAGTGTCGGCCGGCTTCGCCTTGGGGCTGGCCGGCGGCCCGCACATCACGGCAAGTCGGGAGTCTGGCGTGGTAGCCCGTCCCTTGGCCGGACGTTCGCCGATGCTGACTACCTACCTGCTGCGGCGAGAAATCGAAGTTTCGGAAGTGCTGTCCCGGTTCATCGAGCGGGTGCAGGCCATCGACTTGCCCGAAGGCACTAAGCCCGCTTTGCCGCCCGAACCTGATCCCCAGGAGGAAATCGAGCTATGAAGAAATCTTTATCGCTCCTGCTGGCTCTGCTGTTGACTGCTTGCGGCCCATCGGACACACCCAAGCAAGCCAGCGTGCCCACCGTGGATGAACTGGCTGCCGATCCGGTACGGTTGAAGGAACTGCGACAGCAATGCAAGACCGACCGCGTGACGCTTGGTGACGTGCTTTGCAATCGAGTCGCTGAAGCCACGCGCAAGCGGTTCTATGGCGACGGAAAGACGCCCTACACACCATCGGAAACATCGCCGAAATTCTGATCGGTAGTCCTTCGCCAAAAAATCCTGTCCTTCTTTGTCAACACGCCGCAGCGCGCTAGCACCTGCGGCGTTTTTACTGGGTTCTTCGTAGCCTGAAACATTGCTTTTTTCGTCATCTTGCTTCCGATAACAGTCTTTGACCGGCACTGACCCGGCACCGATCCTCGCGTTATGCGGCACGTCCTTGTGCCGCTTCTGAACGAGGAAAAGCGCAGGAGTAGCGGAGGCCAGTCAATGCAAGCTCAGGGCGTGCTGTTCGGACAGATCGCCGCCGTCTTCGGCATAGTGATCGCCGGCGTATGGGGTGCAACGCAATGGACAGCCGCCGCCCTGGGCTATCAAATACGCCTTGGCTCGCCCTGGTTCGATTTCTTCGGCACCCCGGTCTATCACCCCTGGCGGCTCTTTGAGTGGTGGTTTTTCTTCGATGCCTATGCGCCGCATGTCTTCGACGTTGGCGGCGCCATCGCTGGCGGCAGCGGCCTGGTTGCCGTTGTGGTGGCCATCGCCATGTCGGTGTGGCGCTCGCGGCAATCGCGCCTCGTCACCACCTATGGTTCCGCGCGCTGGGCGACTGACGAGGAAATCAAGCACGCCGGTTTGACGCAGGCCGCAGGCGTCTTCCTGGGCCGGATGCTGGGCAGGCTCCGTTACTACCTGCGGCACCTCGGCCCCGAGCACATCATCGCGTTTGCCCCTACGCGCACCGGCAAGGGGATCAGCATGGTGATCCCGACGCTGCTGTCCTGGCTTTCGTCGGTAGTCATTCACGACATCAAGGGCGAGAACTGGAAGCTGACCGCCGGCTGGCGCTCGCTGTTCTCGCATTGCCTGCTGTTCAACCCCACTGACCCGGCATCCGCCGCCTACAACCCGCTGCTGGAAGTGCGACGCGGCGTGCATGAAGTCCGCGACGTGCAAAACATTGCGGATATCTTGGTCGATCCCGAAGGTGCGCTGGAGAAGCGCAACCATTGGGAGAAGACCAGCCATGCACTGCTGGTCGGCGCGATCCTGCATGTGCTCTATGCAGGCGAAGACAAGACGCTGCGCGGCGTCGCCAACTTCCTATCCGACCCGGCTTGCCCCTTCGAGCTAACGCTGCACCGGATGATGACGACGAAGCACTTGGGCGATACACCGCACCCGGTTGTCGCATCCGCCGCGCGGGAAGTGCTGAACAAGTCGGACAACGAGCGGTCGGGCGTGCTGTCCACCGCCATGTCGTTCTTGGGCCTCTACCGCGACCCCACTGTAGCCGCAGTCACGTCGCGCTGCGACTGGCGCATCGCCGATCTGATTTCCGCTAAACGGCCGGTGTCGTTGTACCTGGTGGTGCCGCCTTCGGACATAAGCCGCACCAAGCCACTCGTGCGCCTGATCCTCAACCAGATCGGCCGCCGGCTCACCGAGTCGCTTGATGGTTCCGATGGCATCGAGCGCAAGCGCGAATTGCTGCTGATGCTCGATGAGTTCCCTGCACTCGGCCGGCTGGATTTCTTTGAGACGGCGCTCGCCTTTATGGCTGGCTACGGCATCCGCAGCTTCCTCATCGCGCAATCGCTCAACCAGATCGATAAGGCTTACGGCCCGAACAATTCCATTTTGGACAACTGCCATGTGCGGGTGGCGTATGCCACCAATGACGAGCGCACGGCCAAGCGCATTTCCGAAATGCTCGGCACCGCCACCGAGTTGCGCGCGCAGCGCAACTATGCCGGGCACAGATTGGCCCCCTGGCTCGGGCATCTCATGGTGTCGCGTCAAGAGATGGCTCGACCGCTGTTGACGCCCGGCGAAGTCATGCAGCTTCCACCCGACGAGGCGGTGGTAATGATCTCCGGCCATCCGCCGATCAAGGCGCGGAAGCTGCGCTACTACGAGGACGAGAACTTCACCCGGCGCGTACTACCGCCGCCTGCGCTCTCGGCCGGACGCTATGCCGATGTACCGCCGGCCCGCCCCGACGATTGGAGCGACCTGGCGATTCCCGCCGTACCCGCCACTCCGGCCATGTCATCCACCGATGACCTTGGCGGTGCCGACGACGGCGGCCCGCGCCGCCAGCCCGAGCTATCCGAAGTCACCGAATACAGCCCCGAACCGCTGTCCGCAGGCAACGACCTGGGGCTGCTCGATGACGACGACGACCTGCCGCTGCCTTATGCGGCTGCTCTCCCCGGTCAGTTCGACCCCGCAATGCAGCGCACGGCTCGGCTGGCTTCCCTCGACCCCAACGACGGAATCGACTTATGAGCCAATACCGCCTCAATCTGTTCATCCAGCACGAACACGCTAAACGCCTCGACGAACTGGCTGCCAAGAAAGGCGTGTCGAAGTCCAGCATCGTTGCCGCTGCCCTGGCGTCCTGGCTGTCGCCCGACGCGGGCGACCAGCGCGAAGCCGCGATTGCCAAGCGGCTGGATCGCCTGTCGCGGCAGGCCGAGCGCATGGAGCGCGACCAGAACATCCAGATCGAAACGCTGGCGCTGTTCATCCGCTACTTCCTGACCGTCAGCACGCCGGTGCCCGAAGCCCATCAGGACGCGGCCCGCGCCCAGGGCAAGGCGCGCTTCGAGCAGTTCGTCGAACAGTTGGGCCGGCACCTGCTGCGTGGGCGCAGCCTGGTGCGCGATGTGGTGGAAGAACTGTATCCCGAGCCGGTGCGGATGGATGACGCGGCGGCGCTGGCAGAAGCGCAGGAGCGTGCCTCATGAGCGCCGTTCCGCAGATCCCGCCCGAACCGCGTTCGTCGGCCGCGACTTCGCTGGATCGCCGCATCCAGATGCTGCGCACGGCAATGGGGCCGCTGATCGCCACCGCGCTGGAAGACCCGGACGTGGTGGAGATCATGCTCAACCCTGACCGCACCCTGTGGGTGGATCGGCTGTCGTCGGGGCGTACACCGTTGGGCGTGGAACTGCCCGAGGCCGATGGCGAACGCATCATCCGGCTGGTGGCCGCCCACGTTGGCGCGGAAGTGCATCGCGGCCACCCGCTCTTGACCGCCGAGCTGCCGGAAACCGGCGAACGCTTCGAGGGCATCTTGCCGCCGGCTGCGCCTGGCCCAGCCTTCGCGCTGCGCAAGCGCGCCGTGAACATCATCGGCCTGGATCGCTATGTGGCCGACGGCATCCTGACCGCAGGCCAAGCGGACTTCCTGCGCCGCGCCGTGCGCGAGCGGCAGAACATCCTGATCGCCGGCGGCACCAGTACCGGCAAGACCACGCTGGCGAATGCGCTGCTGGCCGAGATTGCCGCCACCGGCGACCGCGTGCTGGTGCTCGAAGACACCATCGAGCTGCAATGCGCGGCCCGCGACCATGTGCCGCTGCGCACGCGCGCCGGTGTGGTGTCGATGCAGGAACTGGTGCGCGCCACGATGCGCCTGCGCCCCGACCGGGTGATCGTCGGCGAAGTGCGCGGTGGCGAAGCCTTGGACTTGGTGAAGGTGTGGGGCACAGGTCACCCCGGCGGCATTGCCACGATCCACGCTGGTTCCGCGTTGGGCGCGTTGCTGCGCCTGGAACAACTGATTCTCGAAGTCGCGGTGAATCCGCCGCGGGCACTGATTGCCGAAGCGGTCAACGTCGTCGTCCACATCGCCGGACGTGGCCGCAAGCGCCATGTCGAAACCATCGCCCGCGTCGTCGGCTTCGACGCCGCCGGCTACCGCCTGGCGGATGCACTGGAAACGCCGTTTCCCGAGCTGACGCCGGTTCCTCTTGCAGCCGATGCCGCTGCGCCTTCCCCGTCCCTTGACCAACTTGGAGAACTGCCATGATGCAGATGCACGTTCCTGCTTTCCGCTTTTCCGTAAATCCGCTCCCCCACCTGTCCAGCCTGGCACGACTGCGCAGCCTGGCCCGCCCTGCGGGGCAAGGACTGCTGCTGGCCGCGCTGCTGTTATTGCTGACCGGAACGGCGCAGGCCGCCGGTTCCTCGATGCCGTGGGAAGGGCCACTGCAATCCATTCTGGAGTCGATCCAGGGGCCGGTGGCGCGCATCGTCGCGGTCATCATCATCATCGCCACGGGCCTGGCGCTCGCCTTCGGCGACACGTCGGGCGGCTTTCGCAAGCTGATCCAGATCGTGTTCGGGTTGAGCATCGCGTTCGCCGCGTCCTCGTTCTTCCTGTCGTTCTTCAGCTTCTCCGGCGGGGCGGTCGTATGAGTACGGCCAACGATCTTCCGGGCTTCGAGGTGCCGCTGCATCGCTCGCTGACCGAGCCGATCCTCATGGGCGGTGCGCCGCGCACCGTGGCGATCGCCAACGGCACGCTGGCCGCCGCCGTCGGGCTGGGACTGCAACTGTGGATTCCTGGCGTGGTGCTCTGGATCGTCGGCCATTCGCTGGCCGTGTGGGGAGCGCGCGTCGATCCGCAGTTCATGCAGGTCTTCGCCCGGCACATCAAGCACAAACCGCTGCTCGACGTGTAGGGGGATGCCGCCATGCTGAACCTTGCCGAGTACCGCCAACGCCCGGCCTTGCTCGCCGACTGGCTGCCCTGGGCCGGGCTGATCGCGCCGGGTGTCGTCTTGAACAAGGACGGCAGTTTCCAGCGCACGGCCCGCTTTCGCGGCCCCGACTTGGACAGCGCCACGCAAGGCGAGCTGATCGCCACATCGGCGCGGCTCAACAACGCGCTGCGCCGGCTGGGTTCGGGCTGGGCCTTGTTCATCGAGGCCGAGCGCCGGCCGGCGGCTGACTACCCGCACTCCGATTTCCCCGAACCGCTGTCCTGGCTGGTGGACGAGGAACGCCGCGCCGCCTTCGAGGAGTCGGGTCATCACTACGAAAGCGCCTATCACCTGACGCTTGCCTATCTGCCGCCGGAGGAATCCCGCGCTCGCGCCGCAAAGATGCTCTACGAGAACGCACCCGGCGACGGCGTGGACTGGCGCGGCCGCCTCAGTGCGTTCGTGGCGGAAACCGATCGCGTGTTCGACCTGCTCGACGGCGTGATGCCGGAAATCGCCTGGCTGGACGACAGCCAGACGCTGACCTACCTGCACGCGACCGTCTCGACACGGCGCTATCGCATCGGTGTTCCCGAAGTGCCTTTCCATCTGGACGCGCTGCTGGCCGATTCGGAGCTGGTCGGTGGCCTGGCGCCCACGCTGGGCGACCAGCATTTGCGCGTGGTGTCAGTGCGGGGCTTTCCGACCTCGACCTGGCCGGGCCTGCTGGACGACCTCAACCGCCTGGGCTTTGGCTACCGCTGGAGCACGCGCTTTGTCTGCATGGACAAAGCCGAGGCGGAAAAGGAGCTGGGCCGGCTGCGCCGCCAGTGGTTCGCCAAGCGCAAGAACGTCGTGGCGCTGCTGCGCGAAACCATCTTCCAGCAGGAAAGCCCGCTGGTGGACACCGACGCCAGCAACAAGGCCAGCGATGCCGACGCGGCCTTGCAGGAGCTGGGTAGCGATCAAGTCGCCTTCGGCTACCTGACGGCCACTGTCACCGTGATGGACACGGATGCCGCCGCTGCCGACGAAAAGCTGCGCATGGTGGAGCGCGTCATCCAGGGCCGGGGCTTCGTGACCATCCCCGAAACCCTCAATGCCGTCGATGCCTGGCTGTCGTCCATCCCCGGCAACGCCTACGCGAACGTGCGCCAGCCCATCGTCTCGACGCTGAACCTGGCGCACATGATGCCGCTGTCGGCGGTGTGGGCCGGGCCGGAGAAGAACGACCACCTCGACGGCCCGCCGCTGATCGTCACCCGCACCGATGGCGCGACGCCGTTCCGGCTGGTGACGCACATCGGCGACGTGGGCCATACGCTCGTCGCCGGACCGACCGGCATGGGTAAGTCGGTGCTGCTTGCCATCCTGGCGATGCAGTTCCGCCGCTACTTCGGCTCGCGCATCTTCGCCTTCGACATGGGGCGCTCGATGCGTGCCACCATTCTCGGCCTGGGCGGCGAGCACTACGACCTGGGCGCGGATGGCGGTATCGCCTTCCAGCCGCTCGCCCGCATCGACGGCGAGGGCTACCGCACCTGGGCGGCCGAATGGGTGGAAGGCCGCCTGCTGCATGAAGGCGTGACCGTCGGCCCCGACGAGAAGGCGGCCATCTGGTCGGCGCTGGGCAGCCTCGCCGGTGCACCGCAGGAACAGCGCACGATGACCGGGCTTTCCGTGCTGCTGCAATCGAACGCGCTGCGGCAGGCGCTGTCGCCGTATGTGCTCGGCGGCGCGCACGGCAAGTTGCTGGATGCCGACCGCGACCGGTTCGGCAGCGGCGACGTGCAGGGCTTCGAGATGGAAGAACTGATGCACAGCCCCGCCGCCGTGCAGGCGGTGCTGCGCTACCTGTTCGCCCGCTTCGACGAGCGTTTCGACGGTGCGCCCACGCTGCTGATCCTCGATGAGGCGTGGCTGTTCCTCGATGAACCATCGTTTGCCGCCCGCATCCGCCAGTGGCTCAAGACGCTGCGCAAGAAAAACGTGTCCGTGGTCTTCGCCACGCAATCGCTGGCCGACATCAAGGATTCGACCATCGCGCCCGCGATCATCGAAAGCTGCGCCAGTCGGATTTTCCTGCCCAACCCGCAGGCGACCGAACCGCAGATTCGCACGATCTACGAGGGCTTCGGCCTCAACAGCCGGCAGATCGAAATCGTCGCCACCGCGCAGCCCAAGCGCGATTACTACTACCAATCGCGCCTCGGCAATCGCCTGTTCGACCTCGACCTGGGGCCGGCCGCGCTCGCCTTCGCCGGCGTATCCACACCGCAAGACCAACGCGACATAGACCGCGTGCTGACGCAGGCCGGCGCTCCCGGCTTCGCCGGTGCGTGGCTGCGCCATCGCGGCCTCGATTGGGCCGCCGACCTGCTGCCGTCCTCGACGGCGGCGGCTTCTTTCCTCGCTTCTCAACTTCCGGAGATTTCACCATGAAGACCAAGCCCCGTTTGCTGTCCGTCTCGCTTGCCGCCGTGCTGTCGGTGTCGCTGCTGGCCGTCCAGCCCGCATCCGCGCTGACGGTGTTCGATCCGTCGAACTTCGTGCAGAACACGCTGATCGCCGTGCGCACGCTGGAGCAGATCAACAACCAGATCAACCAGCTTCAGAACGAAGCACAGATGCTGATGAACCAGGCACGCAACCTGGCGAATCTGGACTTCAACATCGTCAACCGGCTGCGCTCGACGCTGGCGACCACCGAGCGCCTGATCGCCGAGGCGCGCGGCCTGGCCTACGACGTGCAGAGCATGGATGCCACGTTCGCCCGCCTGTACCCGGAGCAGTACGCGGCCACCATCAGCGGCGACCAGATGCTGCGCGATGCGCAGGAACGCTGGAAGAACACCTTGAACGGCCTGCATACCGCGATGCGGATGCAGGCGCAGGTGTCGCAGAACCTCGCTCAAGACGAAAGCGCGCTGGCCGACCTCGTGAGCCAGAGCCAGTCGGCCACCGGCGCGCTGCAAGCGATGCAGGCGACCAACCAGCTCCTTGCCTTGCAGGCCAAGCAGTCCATCCAGGCGCAGCAGCTCCAGATCACGCAAGACCGGGCGGCTTCACTGGAACTGGCGCGGCAGGCGGCAGCGACGGAGCGCGCCCGCGAAGTGCGGCGGCGCTTCCTGGGCACCGGCACGCCGTACACGCCGCAGTCCGTCAACTTCTACAACAACTGACGGGAGGCGGCCATGCGATGCGTTCCCGTTCTGTCGGTTTCGCTGCTGGCCGTGCTGCTGACCGCTTGCGGCCAGTCGTCCGGCCAACAAAGGGCTGACGACCTGGCCGCCACCTTGGCCGCCGATCCCTTGCGGCTCAAGGCGCTGCGTGCCCGATGCGAAGCCGACCGGCAAGCCGTAGGCGAAGACACCTGCCGGGCCGCCGCCGAAGCCTTCCGGCGGCGGTTCTTCGCCGGCCAGACCGGGCCAGACGAATACCGGACGCTGGCCGAACTGCCACCGATCCCGGCGAGCTTCGACACACCCACTGACGACGCGCCAGAAGGCGATGCGCCGCTCGCGGCGACGGAGGACGCGCCATGAACGACGTGACCGTCATTGACCGTTTCCTCGATACCTTCTCGCGCTACATCGACTCGGGCTTTGGGTTGCTGCATGGCGAAGTGGCGTTCCTGACCGCCACGCTCATCGTCATCGACATGACCATCGCCGGCCTTTATTGGGCCATGAGCCACGCCACCGGCCAGGGCGAGGACGTGATTGCCAAGCTGCTGCGCAAGGTGCTCTACGTCGGTGCCTTCGCCTACATCATCAACAACTTCAACTGGCTGGCCGGCATCGTGTTCCGGTCGTTCGCCGGCCTGGGCCTGACGGCCACCGGCTCGGCCATCACGATGGAGAACTTCTTGAAGCCCGGCCGGCTGGCGAAGACGGGCATCGACGCTGGGGCGCCGATTCTTGAGCAGATCGGCGACCTTGCGGGTTTTCCCGAAGTGTTCGTGAACCTCGACCCCATCGTGGTGCTGTTCCTGGCCTGGTTGGTGGTGATCCTCTGCTTCTTCGTGCTGGCGGTGCAGCTTTTCATCACGTTGATCGAGTTCAAGCTGACCACGCTCGCCGGCTTCGTGCTGGTGCCGTTCGCGCTCTGGAACAAGACCAGCTTCCTCGCGGAAAAGGTGCTCGGCAACGTGGTGTCGTCTGGCGTCAAGGTACTGGTGCTGGCCGTCATCGTCGGCATCGGCTCGGGACTGTTCGCCGAGTTCCAGACCGTGCCGGATGAACCGTCCATCGACCATGCCCTGGTCGTGATGCTGGCCTCGCTTGCGCTGCTGGCGCTGGGCATCTTCGGGCCGGGCATCGCCACGGGTCTCGTGTCCGGTGCGCCGCAGCTCGGCGCGGGCGCGATGGCCGGCGCAGCCGTCGGCGCGGCCGGCACAGGTGTTGCCATCGGTGCCGCCGCGACCGGCGTGGGCGGTGCCGTCATGGCGGGCGCACGCATGGCCCCGGCCGCCGCCAAGCTGGCCAGCAGTGGCGCACGCGCCGCCACGTCGGCGGCCAGCAGCGCCAAGTCCGCATTCCAGGCTGGTTCCGCTGCTGCGGGCGGCGGGGCCAAGGGCGCGGTGGCTGGCCTCGGCAATGTCGCCAAGACCGGCGCGCAGGCCGCAGGCCGCCGCGCTGCGTCCGGCGCTTCCGCTGCCGGGCAGAAGGTGGCCGATTCCTTCCGGGCTGGCTGGAACGGCACCGATGCCGGCGCCGGCGCTGCCGGTTCCGGCCAGGCCGCCGCAGGCGAAGGTGCGGACGGCGCCGCCAGCGCGCCCAAGCAAGAGCAACCCGCCTGGGCCAAGCGGATGCACCGCCGCCAGCAGATCACCCATGCCGCGACCACCGCCGCCCACACGCTGCGCGGTGGCGACGGCGGCGGCTCCGGGCAAGGCCCGAGCCTGCGTGATTCCGATTCATAAGGAGAAACGACCATGCGATTCAAGCGACCGCAGGTGCGCTATGCCGACACGCCGCAGCCTGCCACTCCGTATCAAGCCGCCGCGCAGGTATGGGATGACCGTATCGGCTCGTCCCGCGTGCAGGCGAAGAACTGGCGATTCATGGCCTTTGGCTGCCTGCTGCTGGCCTTGCTGATGGCCGGCGGCCTGGTGTGGCGTTCGGCGCAGTCCATCGTCACGCCCTACGTCATCGAGGTCGATCAGGCCGGCCAGGTGCGGACGGTCGGCGAAGCCGCCACGCAGTACCGGCCCGCCGATGCGCAGATCGCTTTCCATCTGGCGCATTTCGTCACGCTGGTTCGCTCGCTGTCCATCGACCCGATCGTGGTGCGGCAGAACTGGCTCGATGCCTATGACTACACCACCGACAAGGGCGCGGCCGTGCTCAACGACTACGCCCGCACCAATGACCCGTTCGCCCGCATCGGCCGCGAGTCGGTGACGGTGCAGATCACCAGCGTCGTGCGCGCCAGCGACACGTCTTTCAACGTGCGCTGGACGGAACGCCGCTACGTCAATGGCGCGGCGGCGGGGCTGGAGCGATGGACGGCCGTGGTGTCCATCGTCCTGCAAACCCCGCGTACCGAAGAACGTCTGCGCCGCAATCCCCTGGGTATCTACGTCAATGGTCTGTCGTGGAGCCGCGAACTTGAAACCTCGGAAGGAACGAAGCCATGAAAGCACTTCAACGACGCAATGCCGCCGCACAGTCGCGCGCCCTTCCGCGCAGCCCGCAAGGGCGGACTTCTCCGAACGAATACCGGCAGCGCCTGCGCGATGGCATCGCCCTGGCGTGGCCCTTGTTCGCGCCGGGCCTGCGGCTGGACGAACGGACGCTCAACACGGTTTGCCTGTTGACCTTGTTGACGGCCCTGTCGGGCTGCGCCACGCAGGGCAAGCCGCCACCGACCATCTCGCTCGATGAGCCGGTACAGGCGCAGCCGCTGCCCGAGCCGCCCACGCCGGTCGAAGTGGTGGAAGTGCCGCAGGTGCTGCCGATGCCGGCGCAGATGAAGCCGTTGCCGGAGGTGGACGAAGCCAAGCCTGCGCCGGAGCCGGCCGACGAGACCGTGCGCGTGTCGAAGGCGAACGCCGAAGCCCGTATCGCGCCCACGCGCGAAGGCTACGTCAACGCGATTCAGGTGTGGCCCTTCACCGATGGCGCGCTCTATCAGGTCTATGCCGCGCCGGGGCGCGTGACCGTGGTTTCGCTCCAGCCCGGCGAGGAACTGGTGACGGTCGCCGCCGGCGATACCGTCCGCTGGATCGTCGGCGACACGTCCAGCGGCAGCGGCGACGCGCTGCGCGTGAACGTGCTGGTCAAGCCCATCCGCTCGGGCCTCAAAACGAACTTGGTCATCACCACCAGCCGCCGCACCTACCTGCTGGAACTGACCTCGACGCAAAAGGCGTGGATGGCGTCGGTGTCGTGGGACTACCCGAAAGACCGGATGCTGGCCTTGCGGCGCCAGGCGCAGGCGGCCAGCGCCGCCGCGCCGGTCGATACCGGCCTGTCGCTGGAGAAGATCCGCTTCCGCTACGCAGTGTCAGGCAGCAACCCGCCGTGGAAGCCGCTGCGCGCCTTCGATGACGGCGAGAAGGTCTATATCCAGTTCCCGGCGGGCATCGCTCAAGGCGAACTGCCGCCGCTGTTCGTCATCGGCGCGCAGGGCGGCGGGCAACTGGTGAACTACCGTTTCCGCTCGCCGTACTACATCGTGGATCGGCTGTTCGGCGCGGCCGAACTGCGCCTGGGTGGCGATGGCGGCGACGTGGTGCGGATCGAGCGCACCGATGGCGTGGCGCGGAGGAACTGACCATGAGCCAGGACGATACCCCCGACCTTGCCGCCCCGCAGGCGGCGAAGGTGGCGCCCGAGGCGGTGGCGCTGCGCGCCCAGCCGCGCCCAGTCACGCGACTGAACCGACGCACGCTGGCCATCCTCGCCGGCGGCCTGTCGGTCGCCGTGCTCGGTGCGCTGATGTGGTCGCTGCAACCGCAGCGGCGCGGGGCCAACGAGCAGGCCGAGCTTTACAACGTGGATCGCGTGTCGAAGTCGGAAGGACTGGACGGGTTGCCGGCGGACTACTCCAAGCTGCCGCCTGCCGTGCCAGAGCTGGGGCCGCCACTGCCGGGCGATCTTGGCCCGGCCATCGTGAGATCGAAGCAGCCGGTGACGGCCGCCTACGCGGCCCCCGGCCACGACCCGAACGACGCGCTGCGCAAAGAGGCCGAAGCGGCCGCGGCCTCGTCGGTGTTCTTCCGCTCGGGTGCGCAGAAGGCCGCGCCGGTGGCGCAGTCGCAGGTCGCCGCCGCTCCGGGCCTCGCCGCCAATGCGGCGTTCGACCCGCTGGCGGCTGGGCCGGCCTCGACGGCGGCCCAGCCTGCCGACCCGACCGCCGTACAGAACCGGCAAGACCAGAAAGGGGCTTTCCTGAAAGGTGGTTCCACGGAAACCCGTAATTCCGGCAACCTGATCCTGCCGGCTTCGCCATACCAGGTCATGGCCGGAACAGTGATCGCAGGTGCCTTGGTGACGGGCATCAAGTCGGACTTGCCGGGCGACGTGATCGCCACGGTGACGGAGCCGGTCAAAGACACGGCTACCGGCGAGTTCCTGCTGATCCCGCAGGGTTCGCGCATCCTCGGGCGCTACAACAGCTCGGTCAGCTACGGGCAGAGCCGCGTTCAAGTCGTCTGGAATCGGATCATCCTGCCCGACACGTCTTCACTCACGCTCGACAACCTGGCCGGCACCGACCCGGCCGGCTATGCCGGCCTGGAAGACGACGTGGACTGGCATTGGGATCGCATCTTTGCCGGCGCGGCGCTGACGACGCTGTTGGGCATTGGTGCCGAGTTGGCCGCGCCGGAGAACCGGCAGGACGGTGATCGCGTCATCATCGCCGGGCGCGACAGCGCGCAGGACAGCATCAATCAGGTCGGCCAGGAGATGACCCGGCGCAACCTCAACATCCAGCCCACCTTGACCCAGCGCCCCGGCTTGCCGGTACGCATCATCGTCAACCGCGATCTGGTGCTGCGGCCGTACCAGCCGCTGTTCTTTAACCGGGGGACTTCACGATGAGCACCACCAAAAAGCTGCGGCTGGGGCCGCTGCCAAAGATGGAATCCACGAAGCTGACCTTTGCCTGCCCAGCCGGACTGAAAGCCGACCTCGACCGCTACGCCGCGCTGCACGCGCAGACCTATGGCGAAGCGGTCGATGCGGCGACGCTGATCCCGCACATGCTGGAAGCCTTCATGGCCGGCGATAGAGGGTTCCGCCGTGGGGCGGCAACGCAGCAGCGCCCCGCGAAGACCGGCTCGGCCATTGTCAGTCCCGAAGGCCGTGCCCCATGAAACGGCCTTGGCCTGCGCGGCGGGCCGCCTCGACCAGCGCCGCACTGGCGGCGCTGTCCTCGCGGGCGAAGGCGTAGAAGCGCGCCGCCGGCAGTTCGGGCAGACCGTCTTCGCTGCCCAGCACGCGCAAAGCGTCGCTGCGCTGGCTGTCGGCGATGACGGTAATGGCAAAGCCCGACCGCGCCGCCGACAGGCAACCGGCCATGCTGCTGCTTTCGAAGACAATGCGCCAAGCCTGATCTGTTTTGCCCAGTGCCGTGACGGCGGACTCACGATAGACGCACGGCTCGGGGAAGACCGCCAGCGGCAGCGGCTGGCCCGCCGGCAAGGACTGATCCGCCGCATAGGCCCAGACCAGCGGTTCTTCCCACAACAACGTGCCGCTGCCCTCGACGCGGCTGCATTGCTTGCCGAAGACAAGATCCAGGCGGCCGCGCTCCTGCTGGCGCAGCAGGTCGGCGGTGATGCCGACCTTCAGTTCGACCGTTGCGTCGGGGTGCCACTGGCGAAAGCGGTGCAGCACCTGGGGCAGCCAGGCGCCGGCAAAGTCTTCCGATGCACCGATGCGCAGTTTTCCGCGTAGCGGTGTACCCCGCAGCTTGGCGCGGGCCTCGCGCTCCAGATCGAGGATGTTGCGGCCGTAGGCGTACAGGGTGTCGCCTGCCTGGGTCAGCTCCAGGCGGCGCGTGGTGCGCGCCAGCAGGCTGGCGCCGGCAATCTGCTCCAGCCGCCGCATGTGCCCACTGACGGCCGAGGGCGTCAGCGCTAGGCGCTCGGCGGCCGCGGCGAAGCTGCCGCTGTCCACGATTTCAAGGAACGTGCGCAGCAGCACGGTGTCCAGCGGTGTGCCATCGGCGGCGGGCGAAGCAGTGTCCATTCGATCATTAAATGCAAAAAGTCATTAATAGACGATGATTATTCGCTAATCGAACAGTGTCGTCCAGCTACGCTGGGTCATCCACCATGACAAGGGACGACACCATGAACGCCTACCAGCATGCCTTAACCGACCGCCTGGACATTGCCTATCTCGAATGGAATCCGCAGGGCGACCGAACCGCCATACTGCTGCACGGCTGGCCGGACAGCCCTGAGTGTTGGAAGGCCGTGGCACCCGTGCTGGCCGAAGCCGGCTACCGCGTGCTGGCGCCGGCGTTGCGCGGTTTCGCGCCGATCCGGTTCCGCGATGCCGCCACGCCACGCAGCGGCCAGTTGTCCGCGCTGGGGCGCGATCTGCTGGGCTTCATCGACGTGCTGGGGCTGGAGCGCCCGGCACTGATCGGCCATGACTGGGGCGCGCGGGCCGCCGCCAATGCCTGCGGCCTGCGCGAAGGTGCGGCCTCGCACCTGGTGATGTTGTCGGTCGGATACGGCACCAACGACCCGAACCAGCCGCTGTCCTTGGCGCAGGCGCGCAACTACTGGTATCACTGGTACATGGCCACGCCGCGCGGCGAGCGCGTGGTACGGGAAGAACGCGAGGCGTTCGCCCGGCAGATGTGGGACACCTGGGCGCCGACCGGCTGGTATGACCCGGCCGACTTCGACGAGGCAGCGCGGGCGTTCCAGGGCGAGGACTGGGCCGAGATCGTGTTGCACTCTTACCGCCACCGCTGGGGCTTCGCCGAGGGCGACCCGGCCTACGCGGAGGACGAGGCGCACCTGAACCCCGCGCCCGTCCTGGCCGTGCCGACCCTGGTGCTGCACGGCGGGGTCGATACCTGCAACCACCCCGACAGTTCCAAGGGACGGGAAGCGTTCTTCACGGGCCGCTACGAGCGGCAGGTGCTCGATGGCGTCGGGCACTTCCCGCAGCGGGAAGCGCCGCAGGTGGTCGCTGATGCGGTTTCGCGGTTCTGCGCGTCGGTGTAAGTGCCGATGGGCCGCTGCGCCGACCCCTGAAATGCAGAACCCGCCATCGCTGGCGGGTTTTGTTCGTCTGATCGGCGCTGGCTCAGGCGTCCGGCGCTTCGACCATGACCGGGCAATGCCGATCCTTGCGCGGAATCCGCGCTGCGGCTTCCAGGCGGGCTTCCATCGCCGCATCCACGGCCGGGATGCCCTTGAGCGAGAACTTGAAGACGCGACCAGCAGAAGCCGCTTTGTCAGGCGCTGCGGTCGGCTTGCGTTGTGCGCGGGTCTTGGTCATGAGGAACCACCTCTCTGGAGAAGGGGCGAATGCAATGTACCTGCGGCCGTTCAGAGCACGGCTTCCAGGCCCTTGCGCTCGATGATGTCCAGCAGCTTTTGCGACGGGCCGCTGGGGCGTTTGTCGCCCACTTCCCACTTGCGGACGGTGGACGCGCTGGTGTTGAGCACCGAGGCCAGCACGGCCTGGCTCAGTTGCAGGCGCTCGCGCAGCGCCTTGATCCTGGCGGCATCGTAGTCCTGCACCGGCTCCAGGCACAGCAGGTCGTACTTCTGCATCTTGCGCTTGTCGATGAACCCCAAGCGGTGCAGGTCGCGGGCGCCTTCATGCACCGCTTCCAGAATGCGGCTCTTGGGTTGGGCTTTTTCAGTCATCGGTGATCTCCAGCAAAGTGCCGTCGGCAGCGGCGGCATCCAGTTGTGCGGCCGTGCGCTCCAACAAATCGGCGGCGTAGTCCTGCAAGGCTTGCAGTTCGGCGTCGCTGATGTTGTCCCGCTCGTTCTTCTCAAACCCGAAGACGAAGAACCAGCGGTTGCCCTTGTTGGTGGCGACGAGCGTTCTCACTCCGCCGCGCTTGCCGCGCCCGGCCAATCCGATACGTTTCTTCACCACGCCACCGCCGAGATCAGCGTCGATCAGCCCGGCGTCCATTTCAAGGACAGCCTTGCGCAGATCAGAATCGCCCAATGCCGTCTTGCGCATCCACCGCTGGAAGTGACGGGTTTTGAAGATGTGCATCTCTGTCCTCACTATACCACTCAGTGGCATGACTTGTCCATGAAGGGATGGATGCTGCCAGATCGCTAGGCAGGCTCGTTTGCCGTGGCAGGTACGGCCCGCCCAGGCATGCCCAGTGGAACGAAGCCGGTCAGTTCAAGCGGCGCGGGCGTCCATCCGCAAATGAAGGAAGGATGCCGCAGGCAAGCGCGGCCGGAAACTCGCTGGAGCGTGTTCCGGCGTAGCATCCGCTCGTTCTCGGCTGCGCGAATTGTCGTATCGGTGATACGACAATTCGGGGCCGGGCGAGGACGGGAAATGTCGTGTCGCCGTCACGACATTTCCCGGTATGGCCTGGGCCGGCATCACGCGGCTTCCAGCTTTTCCAGCAGTTCGGGCGAACGCTTGAGCAACTTGAACAGTTCGGCCAGCGCCTGCGGCAGTTCCGTCGCTTCCTCGGCCTTCGTGGGCGCGGCCTGCTGGCCGCTGGCGATCAACTTGCGCAGCTTCGCCACCACGTCGCTGGCCTCGCGCTCGGCCTTGTCCTCGGTGTGGACGTAGTTCATGAACGTCGCCACGGTTTTCTGCGCGGTCAGCGCCATGCCCACCTTGATCGGGATGCCGGAATTGGCAATGTCGGTGGCCGAGCGGTGGCGGATGCCGTGGGTGCCGACGTGCTCCAGACCGGCGCGCTGGGCGATGACGCACCACGCATGGTAGTAAACGCCCTTGGACATGGGCCGCTTGTGATTGCGTGCGGCGGTGATGACATAGGGCGAATCCTCGTAGCGCGTGGCATTGGACAGCAACCGGTGCGCTTCCTCGCTCATGGGCTTGGACATGGGGCCGGTCTTGCTGTCGGGCCAGTTGACGCGGCGGTTCTCGAAGTCGATCCAGTCCCATTGCAGGTACAGGATTTCCGACATGCGCGCCGCGAACTCGAATTGCAGACGGATCGCCAACATGGTTTCGGGGCGGATGGTGCGCTGGATCTCCGCTTGATCGAGGTAGGCGAACAGCTTGACCATTTCCTCGTCGGTGATGAGCCGGGAATGGCCCCG
Source organism: Pseudomonas sp. 22490 (assembly GCF_052044465.1). NCBI lineage: Bacteria > Pseudomonadati > Pseudomonadota > Gammaproteobacteria > Pseudomonadales > Pseudomonadaceae > Pseudomonas > Pseudomonas sp. 22490. Next base: position 74,002 of record NZ_JBQENS010000022.1, read on the forward strand.
CTCGGGAAGTCCCTTGATGTGGCGGCACGGGTTCGAGCCTTCGGGCCGGTAGCCCCACACTTCGGACAGGTTGAACATCACCCGCAGCAGCGAGTAGGTGCGATTGCCGCAGGTCGGGATGTGTTCCATCTTCTTCATCATCGCGGCAATGTCGGCGCGCTTGACCTCGGAGACTTTGAGCTTGCCGAGCTTCGGGATGATGTGGTTGTCGATATAGGTCTGATAGGTCTTCTGCGAAGACTTCTTGTTGTGCCGCTTCGAGTGGTCTTCCATGAAGCGCGTGCATAGCTCCTTCATGGTCGGCACCTTGCGCGCCTCGGTCTTGGCCGCGCTAGGGTCGCGGCCCTGGCGGACTTCCGCCAGCCAGTTCTGCGCCTTGCTGCGGGCCTGCTCGACGGTCAATTCGCCGAACAGGCCGAGCGAGGGCTTGCGGCGATCGCCGGCATTGGTGCGGTACTGGAGCATGAACACCTTGCGCCCGGCCGGCGTGACCTTGCAGAGAAAGCCGGGCACGAGGGTGTCGCGCAGTTCAACGTCGTGGGCTTCGGGTTCCGCCGAATCGACCACGGATTTGGTGAGCTTGATCTTGGCCATGAGAAGTCCTCGGGATGACCGATTCCAGGGGCCAAGTAGGAGCCTGGCGACGGGGAATCAGGTCGGGTTGCAGAAGGCACCGGGATATGGTGAATCCGCTTCATCCCTAGGAAAACTCGCTGCGGCGAGGGCTGGCGTAGTCCCGCGTATCTCGGTGCGGAACATATGTTCAAACTGTTCGACAAGTACTATTACAGCGGCATCGACTTCGGCAACCTCAACTACGGCGAGCCGCGCAACCTGATGTTCACGGTGAAGTACTCGCTCTGATCCCGGACCGCCGGCGTGCCTCCGCAGGCGCGGCGGCGGTGTCCGAACGGCCCTTCGAGGCGCCTCAGCAGGGCCGATAGCGGCGCTCGAACTCGCTCGCCAACTGCTCCAGCGTGACGCTCCCCAGGCGCTCCAGGAGCAACGCCTGCGCCGCCTCGAACGCCTCGCCGAGCGCTTCGTTGACCGCCTGCTCGACCAGGCATTCCGGATGATCGGTAGACAGGCCGATGGCGAAGATCGAGGACGCTCCCAGCGCCTGGTGGATATCCAGCAAGGTGATGTCCGCCAACGGCTTGGCCAGCCGCCAACCGCCGCGATGGCCCTTCTCCGAACTCACGTAGCCTTCGTTCTTCAGCAGCGCCATGGTCCGTCGCACCACCACCGGGTTGGTGCCGAGCATCTGCGCGATGGCTTCGGACGTCGCCGGCCCTTCGTGGCGGGCCATATGGATCAGCACATGGAGCATGCGCGAGAGGCGGGTGTCGTTTCTCATGAACGGCGGGCTCGTGACGGAAAGACCATGAGTATGTCTCGCTACAGAAAAAGTTACGAGAGCATTGACAAGCGCATCTCATGAAACTTACGTTGTTTCGTGACTATCCGAATGGGAGATACGCCATGACTTTCGACGTGATCATCGTGGGTGGCAGCTACGCCGGCATCTCCGCGGGCATGCAACTGGCGCGGGCGCGGCGCAGGGTGCTGGTGATGGATACGGGACTGCGACGCAACCGCTTCGCCCAGGCCTCCCACGGCTTTCTCGGCCAGGACGGCCGCGATCCGGCGGCCATCGCCGATGACGCCCGCGCGCAGTTGCTGGCCTATCCCAGCGTCGAGTGGCTGTCCGAAGCCGCCGTCGCGGCGAAGAAGGAGGCGGACGGTTTCGTGGTGAAGGCCGCCAACGGAGAACGTTTCACCGCGCGCCGGCTGATCCTCGCCAGCGGGGTCGCCGACGAGCTGCCGGAGATCCCCGGTCTTGCCGAGCGCTGGGGACGGCACGTGTTCCATTGCCCGTATTGCCACGGCTACGAACTGGACGGCGGGCCGATTGGCGTACTGGCGGCCTCACCGCTGGCCATCCACCACGCCCTGATGTTGCCCGACTGGGGAGCGACCACCTTTTTCCTCAACGGCGTCTTCGAACCGGATGCCGAGCAAATGTCCAGGCTGGACCGGCGCGGCGTGACGATCGAGCGCGAAGCCGTGGTCGCGCTGGGCGGCGCGCGCGCCGACGTGACCCTGGCCAGTGGCCGCACGATTACGCTCGCGGGGTTGTTCACCCAGCCGCGTACGCGCATGGCCAGCCCGCTGGCGGCGTTGCTCGGCTGCGAGTTCGAGGACGGCCCGAGCGGGCCGTTCATCAGGACCGACGGCATGCGCGAAACCAGCGTTCCCGGCGTCTTCGCCTGCGGCGACGCGGCGCTGGCGGCCGGCAACGTCGCCATCGCGGTGGGCGACGGCGCGCGCACCGGTGGCGCGGCGCATCATTCGCTGCTGTTCCGCTGACGCCGGAGGCTGACAGGCCAAGGATCCGGCCCACCGCCCGGCAAATCTTTCGAACTCCCCGGCGCTCCAGCTTTCCACTCTCCTGCATGTCACGCCACGGCGCCCGCCACGGGCGCCCCAGCAGAGGAGAAAACCATGAGCGCGAAGCTGCAAGGCAAGAACGTCCTGGTCATCACCGCCAACACCGGCATCGAGCGCGACGAGCTGCTCGAACCGCTGAAGACCCTGAAGCAACAGGGCGCCACGGTCACCCACGCGACCATTGAGGGCGGCGAAGCGCAGACCTGGGTGCACGACAGCGAGAAGGACCTGATCGTCAATTCCGACGCCAGGCTGCAAGGCCTGCGCGCCGAGGACTACGACTTGCTGCTGGTCCCCGGCGGCACGGTGAATGCCGACACCCTGCGCCAGGACAGCGAGGCCCGGCGCCTGGTCAGGGAATTCAGCGACGCAGGCAAGACGGTCGCCGCCATCTGCCACGGCCCCTGGCTGCTGATCGACGCCGGTGTCGCCCGCGGCAAGACCCTGACCTCCTATTCCAGCGTGCGTATCGACCTGACCAACGCCGGCGCGGACTGGGTCGACACGCGGGTGAAAGTCTGCCCGGCGAACGGCTGGACCCTGATCACTTCGCGCAACCCGGGTGACTTGCAGGCGTTCAACGAAGCCATCGGCGAAGCCCTGCAGGCGGCCGCCTGATCGTCATTCGCGGAGGCGACCGGTGGACACCCTGAAGATCGCCACCTTCAACGTCAACGGAATCCAGACCCGGCTGGCCGCGCTGCTGGCCTGGCTGGAGCGGGAAGCGCCGGACATCGTCTGCCTGCAGGAACTGAAAACGCCCGACGCGCGCTTCCCCGCCGCGGCGCTGGAGAAGGCCGGATACGGCGCGATCTGGCAGGGCCAGTCGGCGTGGAACGGCGTCGCCATCCTCGCCCGCGACAGCCAGCCGCTGGAGGTACGCCGCGGCCTGCCGGGCAACCCCAGCGATCCCCACAGCCGCTACCTCGAAGCGGCCGTCGACGGCCTGCTGGTGGCCAGCCTGTACCTGCCCAATGGCAATCCCCAGCCGGGACCGAAGTTCGACTACAAGCTGGCCTGGTTCGAGCACCTCATCCGACACGCCGCCGAGCTGATGGAGAGCGGCCATCCGGTGGTGCTGGCCGGCGACTTCAACGTGGTGCCCAGCGACTTCGATATCTACGACACCCGCTCCTGGAAAAAGGACGCCCTGCTCCAGCCGGAGTCCCGCGAGTGCTTCGAGCGCCTCCTGCGGCAGGGCTGGGTGGACGCGCTACGCCAGCGTTTCCCCGACCGGCGCCTCTATACCTTCTGGGACTACTTCCGCCAGCACTGGCAACGCGACGCCGGGCTGCGCATCGACCACCTGCTGCTCAGCGCCAGCCTGGCGGACCACTTGGAAGACGCCGGGGTGGATCGCTGGGTGCGCGGCGAGGAGCACGCCAGCGACCACGCGCCAGCCTGGGTAAGCCTGCGGCGTCCCTCAGAGCCCCGGCGCTAGCCGAGCTGGCCCCGGCACTGCGCATCGGCTCTCACCGCCCCTCCGGCAACCTCGCCACCACCTTGATCTCGAAGCTGAAGCCATACAGCCAGTTCACCCCCACCGCCGTCAGCGTGGGGTACGGCGCCTCGCCCCAGTACTCCGGGACGATCTTCCAGATGCGCTCGAAGTTGGCCTCGGCGTCGACCATGAACACGGTGACGTCGAGCACATCGTCGAACCCGCAACCGGCCGCGGCGAGCACCGCGTTCAGATTGTCGAAGGCGCGGCGGACCTGGGTCTCCAGCTCGGGTTCGGGAGAGCCGTCGTCGCGGCTGCCGACCTGGCCGGAAACGAACAGCAGGCCGTCGCTGCGGACCGCCGGGGAATAGCGGTTGCGCTCGTAGAGGGCCTGGCGGCCGGCGGGGAAAACCACGTCGCGTACAGTCATGCGATACCTCCATCCTGGGGCTCCCGGCCCCGTCATCGTCGATGGAAGAACGGTAAGGTCGTGCGCGCCGTGGATAAACGCGCAACCCTGGCCATGACTGTTTGTAGAATCCAAACAATCCCCGACGACCCGGAGTCCCGATGGACCGTTTCGATGCGATGCAGGCCTTTGCCCGTGTGGTGGATACCGGCAGCTTCACCAAGGCGGCGGAGACGCTGCACATGAGCCGCACCAGCGTCACCCAGTTGGTCCAGCAACTGGAAGCGCGGCTGCGGGTACGCCTGCTCAACCGCACCACGCGCAAGCTCAACCTGACCGCCGACGGCGCCGCCTACTACGAGCGGGTGGTACGTCTGCTGGCGGAACTGGACGATGCCGAGACCAGCCTCTCCAGCGCCGCCCTGGCGCCCCGCGGGCGTCTCCGGATCGACGTACCGAGCCCGCTGGCGCGGCTGCTGCTGATCCCGGCGTTGCCCGAGTTCCATGCGCGCTATCCGGAGATCCAGATCGACCTGGGCGTGAGCGATCGGCTCGTCGACCTGATCGACGAGAACGTCGATTGCGTCATCCGCGGCGGCGAACTGCGCGACCAGTCGCTGATGGCGCGGCGGGTCGGCGACCTGCAACTGGGGGTCTACGCGGCACCGGCCTACTTGCAGCGCGCCGGCGTGCCGAGCCACCCGCGCGAACTGGAGGACAGCCACCAGCGTATCGTCGGCTTCCTCTGGGCGCGCACCGGCAAGGCCCTGCCCTACGCCATACGCAGGGGCGAGGAATGCCTGCGGGTGGCGGGCCGTCATGTGCTGGCGGTGGACGACGGCAACGCCTACCTGGCGGCCGGGCTGGCCGGCCTGGGCATCCTCTGGCTGCCGCACTACATGGCGCGCGAGCCCCTCGCCCGCGGCGAGCTGCTGCCGCTGTTCGAGGACTGGAGCCTGGAGCCGATGCCGCTGTACCTGGCGTTCCCGCCGAACCGCCACGTCAGCGGCAAGCTGCGGGTGTTCATCGAGTGGGTCGCCGAACTGATCGCGCGGCATGCGCCGCCGTTGCATCCGCCGCTCTGAAACAAGGGCGGCGGCGTATCCTGGAAAACCCTGGAGTAATGGTAAGCGGCCAGGGCTCTATATATGCCCCGCGATTATAGAGATGACTTATACGACCATAAGCCGGATATCCTGGAATTCAACCAAGCCAACATCGGAACGGTTTCCGAGCGGTGAATGGAAGATTCACCCAGCCTTATATTCGGCAGTGGTCAAACCGGATAACTTGAAAATCAGGATTTCGTTAACCCGATCACATCGACAGCTGCACCAGTAAAGCACTCATGCACTACATCCTGCACCTCTCTGAAGCAAACCGAAGGCTCTGCAGAGCCACTCCAGACCAAACTTTAGTTGGTAGAGAGAGCAATCCAACATCAATGGCAAGTGAAGGAAATAGCTATCTATTCTGCTATCCACAAACGCTTCTTCATATTTAATAGCTAGCAGAAACGAATATAAAAAATATTTGAACGACTCCGTCACACCTGCATATCTTTCGCCACGCGAACGATTGAGGAAGTTGCCCTCCCAAAAAACTGAAGGAGTCGATTCATGCATAAGAGAACGTACCTGAATGCATGCCTGGTTCTGGCGTTGGCTGCCGGCGCGAGCCAGGCCTTGGCGGCGCCCGGTGCGAGCGAGATGGCTGGCGACGTCGCCGTGCTCCAGGCCTCCCCGGCGAGCACCGGTCACGCCCGCTTCGCCAACCCCAACGCGGCGATCTCGGCGGCCGGCATCCACTTCGCCGCGCCCCCCGCCCGCCGCGTGGCCCGCGCCGCGCCGCTGGCGCCGAAACCGGGTACGCCGCTGCAAGTGGGCGTGGGCCTGAAAACGGCGACTCCGGAAATCGACCTGACAACCCTCGAATGGATCGACACTCCGGACGGGCGCCACACCGCGCGCTTCCCGATCAGCGCTGCGGGTGCCGCCAGCCTGCGCGCCGCGATTCGCCTGGAAACCCGCAGCGGCTCGCTGCCCGACGACGTGCTGCTGCACTTCGCCGGCGCCGGCAAGGAAATCTTCGAGGCCAGCGGCAAGGACCTCTCGGTCAACCGTCCCTACTGGAGCCCGGTCATCGAGGGCGATACCCTGACCGTCGAACTGGTGCTGCCGGCCAACCTGCAACCGGGCGACCTGCGCCTGTCGGTACCCCAGGTATCGTATTTCGCCGACTCCCTGTACAAGGCCGGCTACCGCGACGGCTTCGGCGCCAGCGGCAGCTGCGAGGTGGATGCGGTCTGCGCGACCCAGAGCGGCACGCGGGCCTACGACAACGCCACCGCAGCGGTGGCGAAGATGGTCTTCACCAGCTCGGCGGACGGCGGCAGCTACATCTGCACCGGCACCCTGCTGAACAACGGCAACTCGCCCAAGCGCCAGTTGTTCTGGTCGGCCGCGCACTGCATCGAGGACCAGGCCACCGCCGCGACGCTGCAGACCATCTGGTTCTACAACACCACCCAGTGCTACGGCGACGCCTCGACCATCAACCAGAGCGTCACCGTGCTGACCGGCGGGGCGAATATCCTGCACCGCGACGCGAAGCGCGACACCCTGCTGCTGGAACTCAAGCGCACTCCGCCGGCCGGCGTGTTCTACCAGGGCTGGAGCGCCACGCCGATCGCCAACGGCTCGCTCGGCCATGACATCCACCATCCGCGCGGCGACGCCAAGAAGTACTCGCAGGGCAACGTCTCGGCAGTGGGCGTCACCTACGACGGGCATACCGCCCTGACCCGCGTCGACTGGCCGTCGGCGGTGGTCGAAGGCGGCTCGTCCGGCTCGGGCCTGCTGACCGTCGCCGGCGACGGCTCCTACCAGCTGCGCGGTGGCCTGTACGGCGGCCCCTCGTACTGCGGCGCGCCCACCTCACAGCGCAATGACTACTTCTCCGATTTCAGCGGCGTCTATTCGCAGATCTCCCGCTACTTCGCGCCCTGAGGCCAGCCAGGCTATCGATCGCGCACCGGCGGATAACCGCGCAGCGGTTATTCGCCCTACGCCCGGATTGGCGCCTGGAAGTGCGGCTTCTTTCGTCGTCCGGGACAGGTAGGGCGCATAACGCCAACGGCGTTATCCGCCGTTTATCCCGCGCAATGGTTATTCGCCCCACGCCTGGATCGGCGCGTGGAAGAGGGGCGTTATGCGCCGCCGTACGTTCAGTCCTGGCGGCTGGTGACTTCCAGCAGGTGGTAGCCGAACTGGGTCTTCACCGGCCCCTGGACCACGTTCAGCGGCGCGCTGAAGACCACCTGGTCGAACTCGCGGACCATCTGGCCGGGGCCGAACGAGCCCAGGTTGCCGCCGTCGCGGCCGGAGGGGCAGGAGGAATGCTCGCGGGCGACTTCGGCGAAGTCGGCACCGCCTTCGATGGCGGTCTTCAGTTCGTTGCACTTGGCTTCGCTGGAAACCAGGATGTGGCGGGCAGTGGCTCGGGCCATGGGGAAATACTCCTAGGGTGAAACGGCAGAGCCTAGCAGACATCGACGCCCGCACCGACAGCCCGCGACCGGAGGAGGCGCTCGACAAGCGTGGCGAGGGCTGCTTGACTCGCCGCCTTTGCGAATCCGGGAACGCCCTCCGATGAGCCAGACCTTCCACGGCAGTTGCCTGTGCGGCGCGCTGCACTACCGACTGTCCTCGCCCCCGCGCGCACTCTCTCACTGCCACTGCGGCCAGTGTCGCAAGGCCCATGGCGCGGCATTCGCCAGCTATGGCAGCGTCCCCGTCGCGGACCTGCACATCGACCGCGGCGCCGACCTGCTCGCCGCGTTCCGCTCCTCACCCGCCGTGCTCCGGCGCTTCTGCTCGCGCTGCGGCTCGCCGCTGTTCTGGTCGAGGAGCGAAGGCGAGTTCGCCGACTGGGTATCGGTCGCCCTCGGCAGCCTGGACACGCCCTTCCCGGCGGCGAAACAGAAGCATGTCCAGGTCGCATCGATGGCCTGCTGGTGCAGGATCGCCGACGACTGGCCGCGTTTCGACTGAAGTCCGCCCGCGATCCGCCGGCCGGTGCCTGTTTTTTCGCCGGCAAGGCCCGGGCCTGGGGTACCATGCCGCGCCCTTCGCCGCCGGTCCTTGCCGCCCATGTCCGCCACCGCGCTGTACACCGACCTGTCCCACTATTACGACCTGATGTGCGCCGACATCGACTACCAGGCGCAGAGCCACTGCGTGCGTCGCCTGCACCAGTTGTTCGGCAACCAGGGCCGGCGGCACCTGGACCTGGCCTGCGGTACCGGCCCTCACGTGCGGCACTTCCTCGATTTCGGCTATCGCAGCGCCGGCCTGGACATCAACCAGCCGATGCTCGACCTCGCCCGACAGCGCTGCCCCGAAGCGCACTTCAGCCGGCAGGACATGGCCGGCTTCCAGGTGGACGAGCCGCTGGACCTGATCACCTGTTTCCTCTATTCGATCCACTACAACGCAGGGCTGGAGCGCTTGCGCGCATGCCTGGCCAGCGTGCATGGCGCACTGGCGGATGGCGGCGTGTTCTGTTTCAACACGGTGGACAAGGGGCAGATCGACAATCGCGCGTTCGTCCGCCATTCCGTGGAGCATCGAGGCAGCCGCTTCACCTTCGGTTCCGGCTGGTACTACAGCGGCGAGGGCGAGCGCCAGGCGCTGCGCCTCGGTATCGAGAAAACCACGGACGGAACGACCCAGACCTGGGAGGACGAACACCCCATGGTCGCCCTCGGCTTCGCCGAGCTGCAGCACCTGTTGCAGACGCATTTCGAGGTGCAGGTCTTCGAACACGACTACGAACGGATCACGCCCTGGGCCGGCAGCTCCGGGAATGCCCTGTTCGTCTGCGTGAAGCGCTAGCCTCCGGATATCCTGGCGCAAACGTGACGATCAGGCTGGCACGGGCGGGGCAGCGTTTCACAGGGGGCTGCGGAGGATTCTTCGTCGCTTTCGGCACGCTGCGTCCGACCCGCTAGAGGCCTGCCTGGCCGACGATCCGTGCGCGCCTTCTCGGCTAGACCAAGGTCGCAAAGACCCCGCCGGCCATCTGTGACACCTTCGCGCGCTTTTTTACCCCCGCTGTCGAGAGTCACCGCATGTCCTCCCCGTTTTCCCCCCGTTCGCCCCGCACCCTTCGCGGCCTGGGCGCCCTCGCCCTGTGCGGCGGATTCGTCGCCCCGGCCCCTGCCGCCTTCCTCGAGGACGGCAGCGCGCGCCTGGAAGCGCGCACCGTCTACTTCAACCGCGACTTCCGCGACGGCAGCTCGGCCAACCCGCAGGGCGCCTCCAAGCGCGAGGAAGCCGCGCAGGGCTTCATCCTCGACCTGCGCTCGGGCTATACCGAGGGCGCGCTGGGCTTCGGCGTGGATACCCTGGCGATGCTCGGGATCAAGCTCGACTCCAGCCCCGCGGACAGCAACAGCGGCCTGCTGCCTTCCAGCGGCCACGATCCGCGTCGCTCGGTCGACCAGTACGCCAAGGCCGGCGTTGCCGGCAAGATGCGCTTCTCGCAGACACAGTTCAGGTACGGGGCGATGCTGCCGGACATGCCGTTGCTGAAATACAACGACGGACGCCTGCTGCCGACCCTGTTCCACGGCGCCCAGCTGACCAGCGAGGAGATCGCCGGGCTCAGGTTCTCCGCCACCCGCCTGGAGCGCTACACCGCGCGGGACTCCAGCGACGCCCAGGACATCCGCCTGCACTGCAAGAACAAACGCTACGCCTGCGACACCACCGGCAACCGCTTCGACGCCTACCAACTCGACTACCAGGTCAACGACGGCCTGCTGCTGCAATACGCCCAGGGCGGCCTGCGCAACGTCTATCGCCAGCGCTACCTCGGTGCCGTGGGCAAGCGGCAGGTCGGCGCCGGCAAGCTGAGCGCCGACCTGCGCTGGTTCGACAGCGAGGACGCCGGCGCGGCCCGCGCCGGCAAGATCGACAACCGCGCCCTCAGCCTGCTGCTCGCCTACGCCCAGGGCGGCCACACGCTCAGCGCCGGCTGGCAGCGGATGAACGGCGCCAGCTCGATGCCCTACCTCGACGGCAGCAATCCGTACCTGGCCAACTACCTGCAGGTGAACGACTTCGCCAACCCCGAGGAACGCTCCTGGCAACTGCGCTACGACTTCGACCTGCGCAGCGTCGGCGTGCCCGGCCTGAGCTTCATGACCCGCTACGTCAACGGCGACCATATCCGCCTGGCCAACGGCGACGAGGGCAAGGAATGGGAGCGCGACATCGAGCTGAAGTACATCGTGCAGAGCGGCCGCTTCAAGGACCTCAGCCTGCGCCTGCGCAACGCCACCTACCGCACCGACTTCGAGCGCTCGGCGCGCGACGTGGACGAGGTGCGCCTGATCGCCAGCTACAACCTGTCGCTGTTCTGAGCCGTCGCGCCGGAACGCACGCCGGCGCGACGCTCCGGCGGTTCAGACCGCCAGGGCGCGTTCGCGCAGCTCGACGTTGAGGATGCGGTCGTTCTCCGAGTAATCCACCGGGCAATCGATCACATGCACCCCAGGCGTGCCCAGGCAGCGCTCCAGCAGCGGCAGGAAGCCCTCGGCACTGTCGACCCGGTGGCCGTGGGCGCCGTAGGCCTCGGCGTAGTGCACGAAGTCCGGGTTGCCGTAGTCCAGCCCGAAGTCGGCGAAGCCCATGTTCGATTGCTTCCAGCGGATCATCCCGTAGCCGTTGTCGCGCAGGATGATCACCGTCAGGTTCATCTTCAGCCGCACCGCGGTTTCCAGTTCCTGGCTGTTCATCATGAAGCCGCCATCGCCGCACACCGCGACGATCGGCCGGTCCGGGTAGACCAGGTGCGCGGCCATCGCCGAGGGCAGGCCGGCGCCCATGGTGGCGAGGGCGTTGTCCAGCAGCACGGTGTTGGGCATGTGTGCCTTGTAGTTGCGGGCGAACCAGATCTTGTACATGCCGTTGTCCAGGGCGACGATGCCCTGCGACGGCAACGCCCGGCGCACGTCGGCCACCAGGCGCTGCGGATAGAGCGGGAAGCGCGGGTCGTCGGCGCCTTCGGCGACCTGCGCCTCGTTGGCCTCGCGAATCGCCAGCAGGCGGGTGAAGTCCCAGTGCGCGGTATCGTCCAGCGCCTCGCCGATCTGCCAGATGGCGTTGGCGATGTCGCCCACCACTTCGATCTGCGGGAAATACACCGGGTCCACCTCGGCGGAACGGAAGTTCACGTGGATCACCTCGGTACCGCCGCGAACCATGAAGAACGGCGGCTTCTCGATCACGTCGTGGCCGACGTTGACGATCAGGTCGGCCGCCTCCACCGCGCGATGCACGAAGTCGCCGGCGGACAGCGCGGCGTTGCCGAGGAAGCGCGGGTGACGCTCGTCGACCACGCCCTTGCCCATCTGGGTGGTGACGAAGGGAATGCCGGTCTTGTCGATCAGTTGCTTGAGGACCTTGGCGGTCATCTTGCGGTTGGCCCCGGCGCCGATCACCAGGATCGGGCTGCGCGCGGCGCGCAGCTTCTCCACCGCGGCGCAGATCGCCTTGTATTCCGCCAGCGGCCGGCGGCTCAGGCTCGGCGGGATGGGCAGGCTGTCGGTCTGCTCGGCGGCGATGTCCTCCGGCAGCTCCAGGTGCACCGCGCCGGGCTTCTCTTCCTCGGCCAGGCGGAACGCCTCGCGGACCCGCGAGGGAATGTTGTCGGCGGAGGCCAGTTGGTGGGTGTACTTGGTCAGCGGCTGCATCATGCCGACCACGTCGAGGATCTGGAAGCGGCCCTGCTTGGACTTCTTGATCGGCTTCTGCCCGGTGATCATCAGCATCGGCATGCCGCCCAGGTAGGCGTAGGCGCCGGCGGTGACCAGGTTGGTGGCGCCCGGGCCGAGGGTCGACAGGCTGACCCCGGTCTTGCCGGTGAGGCGCCCGTAGGTGGCGGCCATGAAGCCGGCCGATTGTTCGTGGCGGGTGAGCACCAGCCGGATCTGCGACTTGCGCAGGGACTCCAGCAGGTCGAGATTCTCCTCGCCGGGAATTCCGAAGACGTACTGCACGCCCTCGTTTTCCAGGCATTGCACAACCACATCGGCTGCCTTGGCCATCTGCGTTCTACCTCGGGTGGTGGCGGTTCTGACCGCTCGAACACTGCGCCCCTCGCGTCTCGCTGTCCAGCCCCTCCCGGCCGGCGGAAGGCTCTGGCGCCGGCTTCGCCGGCAAGCGAACGTCGCTCCCGCCATTAGCGCAGCTGAACCCGACCACCCGATCATCAGCACAGCTAATAATTCATTCGCTGATTTCATGGTGAGGGCGGAGCCCGGATGGTAGAAATCCACCTACCGCTTTACGCGCCCCGCCCCCTCCATCTCACCGAACCCTGAAGACGACCATGCCCGAGCACGCCCCGATCCTCCCCGTCATCGCCGCCGAAGTGGCCGCCCTCGCCCCCGGTTTCCGCGCCCTGAGCCTCACCGTCGAGGCGGCGCCGATCGTTCGTCCGGAAATCGCCGGCCGCGCCGTAGAGCGCGCCTGCCAGGCGCTGGCGCGTGGCGAACCGGACTGGGCCGAGGCGCACCTGGCAGCCTGGGCCGAGGCGTTCCGCCGCTTCGGCGCCAAGCCGCAGCGTACCCCCTGCTCCGCCGAAGCCCTGCGCAAACGCGCGCTGCGCGACGGCGGGCTGCCGAGCATCGACCCGGTGGTGGACCTGTACAACGCCATCAGCGTGCAATTCGCCATTCCGGTAGGCGGCGAGAATCTCGCCGCCTATGCCGGCCCGCCGCGCCTGGTGGTCGCCGACGGCAGCGAGACCTTCGACACCCTGAAGAACGGCGAGGCGGTCGACGAATCCCCCGACCCCGGCGAGGTGGTCTGGCGCGACGACCTCGGCGTCACCTGCCGCCGCTGGAACTGGCGCCAGGGCGTGCGCACCCGCCTGGATGCCAGCGCCCGGCGCATGTGGTTCATCCTCGAGAGCCTGCCGGAAATGCCGCTGGCGGCCCTGCACGAAGCGGGCGGCCTGCTGCTCGACGAATTGCGCCTGATGATGCCCGGCATGCGCGCCGACTCGCGCCTGCTGTGCGTGGCGACGGAACCCACCGACAGCGTATAAGGGCCGAGTCCCCGAGGAGAACAGAACATGTACCTGCCTTCGCATTTCGAAGAGTCCGACCCGCAGGCGCTGCACGCGCTGATCCGGGACTATCCGCTGGGCCTGCTGGTCAGCCACGGCGAAGCGGGCCTGGACGCCAACCACCTGCCGTTCGAGCTGAGCCCGGAAAAGGGCGCGCAAGGCACCCTGGAAGCCCATGTCGCGCGCAACAACCCGGTTTGGAGCGAGCTGCGCGACGGCGACGAGGTGCTGGTGGTGTTCCGCGCCGGCGATGCCTACATCTCGCCGCAGTGGTACCCGAGCAAGCAGGAGCACCACCGCCAGGTGCCGACCTGGAACTACCGGGTGGTCCACGCCCACGGCCGGGTGCGGATCCGCGACGACGAACGCTATGTGCGCGGACTGGTGGCGCGCCTGACCCGCACCCACGAGGCGACCCAGGAAACGCCCTGGAAAATGACCGACGGCCCCGCCGACTACATCGACGAGATGCTCCGGCTGATCGTCGGCATCGAAATCGAGATCACCCGCCTGGTCGGCAAGTTCAAGCTCAGCCAGAACAAGGAAGCCCGCGATATCCGCGGCGCCAGCGCAGCGCTGCTGGCGCGCGGCGAACAGGCGATCGGCGCGGCCATGGACGATTGCGCCGCCCGGCGCGACGGCTGAGGTTCAGGCCTCGCCCGGCTGCGGCCGGTGGTGGACGAACTCGACCACCGTGCCGTCCGGCAGCAGCGCATTGAAGCAGGCGCCGGTGGGCGCGCGCGCCGGCCCGAAGATGATCTGCGCGCCGGCAGCCAGCAACCGCCGGTGATAGGGCTCGATGTCGTCCACCAGCAGGGTGCCAGTGGTGCTGCGGAACGGCGCCAGCGCCTCGTCGCTGCCCTCCAGCAGGAGGAAGGCGCCGACCGCGGCGAGTGTCAGGCGTTTCTCGGGAAAGTCGAAGCGCATGTCGTGGGCGACGCCCTGCAGGTCTTCGTAGAAAGCGATGGCCGCATCGATGCTGCCCGGTTCCAGGTAGACACGGATGAACACCCGCGGCTCGGCGAAACCGGACGAGTCGTTGATGCGACGCCAGAGAAAAGGCTGGGACATGGCGCAGGACCTCCGCAGGCCAGGGCGAAAGGTCCGTTCTAGCATGCCGGCCGCGTCCGGCGAAACGCCCTCATTTCGTCGAGCGGACGTTGCCGTAGCGCACTTCTTTCGACGGTGGGTAGCCGTAGAAGGCGGTGTAGCACTTGCTGAAGTGGCTGGGCGAGACGAAGCCGCAGGCGACCAGGACCTCCAGCATGGTCAGGTCGGAATGTTGCAGCAGGCGCCGGCACTCGGTGATCCGCAACTCCAGGTAGTAGCGCACCGGCGTGGTTCCGAGCTGCTGCTGGAACAATCGCTCGATCTGCCGCCGCGAGCGCCCCACGTAGTGGGCGAGCTGCTCCTGGCTGAGCGGTTCCTCGATATTCGCCGCCATCAGGTTGATCACTTCGCGCAGCGGCTCGCTCATCTTCTCGTGCAGGGCGGGGCGCACCCGCCGGTAGCGCGACTCCTCGAAGGCGAGGATATCCACCACCGCCTCCACCAGGTCGCGCCCGTGGCGCCGGGCGATCCACTCCAGCGCCAGGTTGAAGGCGCCGGTGGGGCTGGCCGCGGTCAGGCGGTCGCGGTCGACCATATAGCTGTCGCTGGTCACCTGGCTGTTGCGGGCGATCTCGGCGAGGGCGGCGCGGTGCTCGGGATGGATGCAGCAGCGGTAGCCATCCAGCAGGCCGGCGTCGCCGAGGAACCAGGCACCGTTCCACAGCCCGGCCAGGGCGACGCCGCGCGACGCCACGTCCTGCAACGCTTCCCGCAGCGCGGCGGACGAGCGCAGGGGCGTGCGCAAACCGCCGCAGACCACCAGCAGGTCGAGTCCTTGCAACGCCGCCGAGGCGAGCGCCAGGTCCGGGCAGATCAGCAACCCGAGGTCGCTGGTCACCGGCTCGCCGCTCAGGCTGAAGTTGCTCACCGCGAAGGACTCGCTGCGGATCAGGTTGGCGGTCACCAGGGTGTCCAGCGCCTGGGTGAAGGCCGGCAGGGAAAAGTGTTCGAGCAGCAGGAAGCCCACCCGCGCCCGTGCCGAGCCCCCCTCCCCGGCCCCGGTGAACCTGAGGTTCTGCCCTTGCAGGGCGGCGCTGAAACGCCTTCTTTCCATCGATTCGTGCCTCTTGTTCTTCTTGTTCCCGGCCAGCGGGCCGCGACGCCTGCCGTCACGGCGAAAACCCCGGGCGCTCCATCATATGCGCAAGCCATGTGACTTGGCGCCTCCCTGGCGCGCCAGGGGAATGTGCTCAAATACGCCCTCGGGGGGCTGCCCCTTTCACACGCCACGGCGTCAGCGGAAACAGCGCGGACGAACGGTGCGGAGACGCCCCGAAAACCTGTAGACATACTGTCTAACAGAACCCTATAGTCATTATACAAACTGTAGACAAAGCCCATGACAAGTAGAAAGGCCTCCATGAAAGCCCAACCCGACGTCGACTCGAACAGCGCCGATGCCCCCTTCGACCGCAAGGCGGTGCTGGGCGATGCGCTGCGCCGGCGGATCCTGAGCATGGAACTGGCGCCCGGCGCGGTCGTCGACGAACTCGCCCTGTGCGACGAGTTCGGCCTCTCGCGCCCGCCGGTGCGCGAACTGCTGCGGCAGATCGCCGCCGAGGGCTACATCGAACTGGAAGCCAACCGTGCGCCGCGCGTCGCGGCCATGAGCCACGACTCGCTGCACGCCTTCTTTCTCGCCGCGCCGCTGATCTACATCGCCACCACGCAACTGGCGGCCACCCATGCCAGCGAAGCGGAGATCGAGACGCTCAAGGCGATCCAGGAAGATTTCCGCAAGGCCATCGAAGAGAAGCATGTGGAAAACCGCGTCATCCACAACGACGCCTTCCACCTGGAGATCGGCAGGATGGCCCACAACGACTACCTCATGCCGAGCCTGCGCCGCTTGCTGATCGACCATGCGCGGCTGGGCAAGATCTTCTACCGCCATCCGACCACCGACGACATGCAACGCGACCTGGAACTCGCCTGCGACCAGCACGACCAGATCGTCGATGCCATCCAGCGGCGCGATCCGGATGCGGCGGCGGACATCGTCCGTGCGCATTTCGAGCTGTCGCGCCGGCGCATGGCCGAGTACGCGGCACCGGCCGGAGTGGAGGTGGCGCTGGTCTACGAGGGTTAGCGAGCCCCCGCGCCACGGCCCCGCCCGAGAAGCGGAGGCGGTCACGCAGGGGATGGTTACCGGGTTCCAATAACAAGAGTCAGGTCCCTGCGATGACGAAAGTAACCCACCTTCCGGCCGACGACCGTTCCTGCGGCTGGTATCACCTCAGCCCGCCGCGGCGGCCGAAGCCGGCCCACTACGGCAGGAGCGCCGCCCGTTGGGTGGTGGTCGGCGCCGGCTTCACCGGCCTCGCCGCCGCGCGCCAGCTGGCGCTGCATTTTCCCGACGAGGAGATCGTCCTGGTCGAGGCCCAGGAAGTCGGCTTCGGTACCGCCGGGCGCAACGCCGGCTTCGCCATCGACCTGCCCCACGACATCGGCGCCGACGACTACATCGGCGACATAGCGACCGCCCGGATCGGCCTGAAGCTCAATCTCGCCGGCCAGTCGCTGCTCCGCGAACAGGTGCAGCGCCATGCCATCGACTGCCAGATGAAGGCCTGCGGCAAGTACCAGGCGGCCGTCGAGGCGCGCGGAGTGGCTGTGCTCGACGCCTACCGGCGCGGCCTCGATCGGCTCGGCCAGGCCTACGAGGTGATCGAGGCGGACGACCTCCCGGGACACATCGGCACCGCTTTCTATCGCAAGGCCCTGTTCACCCCCGGTACCCTGCTGGTGCAGCCCTCGGCCCTGGTCAAGGGCCTGGCCGACAGCCTGCCGGGCAACGTCAGCCTCTACGAACACACACCGATCACCGCCGTGGAATATGGCGACAGGACCCTGCTGAGCCATCCCCACGGCAGCATCCTGGCCGACCGCCTGGTCCTCGCCAACAACGCCTTCGGCATGAGCTTCGGCTTCCTCCAGGGGCGGATGCTGCCGATCTTCACCTACGCCAGCCTGACCCGGCCGCTCGATGCCGAGGAGCAGGCCCGCCTCGGCGGGCGCCCCTACTGGGGCCTGATCCCGGCCGACCCTTACGGCACCACGGTGAGGCGTACCCCGGACAACCGCCTGCTGATCCGCAACAGCTTCAGCTTCAACCCTGACGGACGCAGCGCCGGGAAGTACCTTGAGCGCTTCGCCGTACGCCATCGCGCCTCGTTCCGCCAGCGCTTCCCGATGCTCCCGGAAGTCGGCTTCGACTACACCTGGGGCGGCTCGCTGGCGCTGTCGAGGAACCACATGGGGCACTTCGGCGAGCTGGCGCCCAACGTCTATGGCGCCCTGTGCTGCAACGGCCTGGGGGTAACCCGCGGGACCGTCACCGGGAAGCTGCTGGCCGACTGGCTGGCGGGCGAACGCAACGAGCTGATCGACTTCCTGCTGCGCGCGCCCGGTCCCAGCGGCAATCCACCCGAACCACTCCTTTCCCTTGGCGTGAACCTCAACCTGAGGTGGGGGCAGTATCGAGCAGGTAGAGAAAGCTAGGCATCCCTAGGAACGCGCCCGCGGGCGCCGACTTCGATTCAGACGGCCATTGAAGACCGGAGCTGGAGAGCGTTCCAGCCTCGCGGATTCGCTCGGCCCGAATTCACCGGCAGCGGTTAGAACCAGGAGACAATAATGACAAATCCTACGACCTCGATCGAAGACGTACCCCTCAACGCCTTCCACCGGCTGTTGACCCTGCGCTCCGGCGGCGGCTCCTTCGTCGACGGCTACGTGCTGAGCATCATCGGCGTGGCGATGCTGCAGATGACCGCGGCATTGCAACTGAGCAGTTTCTGGCAGGGCATGATCGCCGCCTCGGCGCTGGTCGGCATCTTCTTCGGCGGTTTCCTCGGCGGCTGGCTGACCGACCGCCTGGGCCGCCGCAGGCTGTTCTTCGTCGGCCCCAGCCTGTTCGTCCTCGCTTCCCTGGCGCAGTACGGGGTCGACTCGGCGGCGGCGCTGTTCGTCCTGCGCTTCCTGATCGGCGTGGCGGTGGGCATCGAGTACCCGGTCGCCACCGCCTTGCTGGTGGAGTTCCTGCCGAAGAAGTATCGCGGACCGCGCCTGGCCACCCTGACCATCCTCTGGTTCGCCGGCGCCGCCTTCGCCTACCTGGTCGGCGACCTGATCCTGCGCAGCGGCGGCGAGGACGCCTGGCGCCTGGTACTGGCCAGCACCGCGGCGATCGGTGCCGTGCTGTTCCTGCTACGCATCGGCACCCCCGAGTCGCCGCGCTGGCTGCTGAGCAAGGGCCGCGACGCGGACGCAGAGCGGGTCATCCGCCAGGTCTACGGAGAAGCCTTCTCGCTGGAGAACCTGCCCGAACAGGCGCTGGAACGGAAGGTCACCATCTGGCACCTGCTCTACGCCGGCTACGGCAAGCGCATGCTCTTCGTCACCCTGTTCTGGACCTGCTCGGTGATCCCCGTGTTCGCCGTCTACGCCTTCGCGCCCAAGGTGCTGCTGGCGCTGAACCTGAAGGGCGACTGGGCCTCCTACGGTTCGGTGGCGATCACCCTGCTGTTCGTCATCGGCTGCATCATCGCCACCCGCCTGATCAACCGCATCGGCCGGCGCTGCATGCTGCTGCACAGCTTCCTCTGGTCCGGCCTGGCGCTGCTCGGGCTGGGCGTCTTCCACGCCGGCTCGGAGGCGACCATCCTCGGCCTGTTCGGTGCCTACGCGCTGTTCATCGGCGGCGCCCAGGTGCTGCAACTGGTCTACCCGAACGAACTGTTCCCCACCGAGATCCGCGCCTTCGCGGTCGGCGTCGGCACCTCGTTATCGCGCGTCGGCGCCGCGGTGGGCACCTACCTGGTGCCGCTTTCCCTGGAAACCCTGGGTACCGCCCAGACCATGTACGCCGCCGCGCTGGTGACCCTGCTCGGGCTGCTCGTGACCTGGGCCCTGGCGCCGGAAACCCGTTCGCTGAACCTGCAGCAGGCGGCTTCGCTCACCTGAACCACCCGCCGCGGCAGCGTCCGCCGGGTGCGCCGCGGCCCAGCATCCCACAGGAGGAAACCCCGTGAAATTCGAAGGTATCTATACCCCCGCCATCACCCCGCTGAGCGCCGACGGCAGCATCGACACCCAGGCCTTCGCCGAGGTCCTGGAGTTTCTCGTCGAGTCGAAGGTGCACGGCATCGTGATCGGCGGCTCCACCGGCGAGTACTACGCGCACACCGCCGAGGAACGCCTGGCCCTCGCCGCCCACGCCAGCAAAGTCATCGCCGGGCGCCTGCCGCTGGTGGTGGGAACCGGCGCGATCCGCACCGAGGACTCGCAGGCCTACGCCGAAGCCGCCCGCGCCATCGGCGCCGACGCCATCCTGGTCGGCTCGCCGCCCTACGCGCTGCCGACCTCGCGGGAGATCGCCGAGCACGTGCTGGCGGTGGATCGCGCCGCCGGCCTGCCGATCATGCTCTACAACTATCCGGCGCGGATGGGCGTGGAGATGGACGAGGCGTTCTTCGCCGCCGTCGCCGGCTGCCGCAACATCGTCGCGATCAAGGAAAGCTCCGGCTCCACCGCGCAATTACACCGCCTGGCCTGCCGCCACCCGCGGATCGCCTTGTCCTGCGGCTGGGACGACCAGGCCCTGGAGTTCTTCGCCTGGGGCGCGCGCAGTTGGGTCTGCGCCGGCTCCAACTTCATCCCTGGCGAACACCTCGCCCTGTACCAGGCCTGCGTGGTCGAGAACGACTTCGCCAAGGGCCGGCGCATCATGGCGGCGATGATGCCGCTGATGGACTTTCTCGAAAGCGGTCACTTCGTCCAGTCGATCAAGCACGGCTGCGAGCTGGCCGGCCTGCGCGCCGGCGGCGTACGTGCGCCGCTGAAGGCGCTGGACGAGGCCGGCAAGGCGGCACTGGCGGAGATCGTCGCCAGGCTCAAGGGCGAGGTCGCGCGGATCGTCGAGGGTGGCCGCCATGACTGAGCTGCTGAGCCGGGAGGAATACGCGGCCATCGCCGCGACGCTGGACCTTCCCCAGCGCGCCTTCATCGACGGAGGGTTCCGCGATGCCTGCGGCGGCCGCACCTTCGCCTCGACCAACCCGGCCACCGGCGAGCTGCTGGCGCAGGTCGCCGCCTGCGACGCGGAGGACGTCGGGCACGCCGTGGCCAGCGCGCGGCGGGCGTTCGAGGACGGCCGCTGGCGCTCGCGCACGCCCGCCGAGCGCAAGGCGGCGCTGCTGCGCCTGGCCGAGCTGCTGGAAGAGCACCTGCTGGAACTGGCGGTGATGGAGAGCCTCGACAGCGGCAAGCCGATCCGCGAATGCCAGCACACCGACCTGCCGGAAACCATCAATACCCTGCGCTGGCATGCCGAACTGATCGACAAGATCTACGACAGCACCGCCCCGGTCGGTTCGGCGGCGCTGGCCATGGTGGTGCGCGAGCCGATCGGCGTGGTCGGCCTGGTGCTGCCGTGGAACTTCCCGCTGCTGATGCTCGCCTGGAAGATCGGCCCGGCGCTGGCGGCAGGCTGCTCCGTAGTGGTCAAGCCGGCCCCCGAGACCAGCCTGACCGCCCTGCGCGTCGCCGAACTGGCCAGCCAGGCGGGGATCCCCGCCGGGGTGTTCAACGTGGTCCCCGGCGGCGGCCGCGAGGCCGGCGAACCGCTGGGCCGCCACCCGGACGTGGCGATGGTCAGCTTCACCGGCTCCACCGCGACCGGCCGCCTGTTCCTCAAGTACGCCGCCGAGTCCAACCTCAAGCGGGTGGTACTGGAGTGCGGCGGCAAGAACCCGGCGGTGGTGATGAACGATGTCGAGGACCTCGACCTGGTGGCGCAACACGTGGTCAACGGCGCGTTCTGGAACATGGGCGAGAACTGCTCGGCGTCCTCGCGGCTGATCGTCCACGCCGAGGTCCGCGAGGCGCTGCTCGAACGCATCGGCGCGCAGCTCCGCGAGTGGCGCATGGGCGACCCGCTGGATCCGCGTAATCGCCTCGGCGCGCTGGTCAGCCCGGCGCACTTCGAGAAGGTCCGCGCGTACCTCGACCAGGCCAGGACGGAGCGGTTGGCGGTGCGCTTCGGCGGCGCCACCGAGGCTGGCATCTTCGTCGAGCCGACCGTGGTCGATGGCGTCTCGCCGCACAGCCGGCTGTTCCGCGAGGAAATCTTCGGCCCGCTGCTCTCGGTCACCTCTTTCGACGACATCGACGAAGCCATCGCCCTGGCCAACGACACCGTCTACGGCCTCGCCGCCTCGGCCTACACCGGCAGCCTGCGCCACGCACTGCGCCTGTCGCGGGAGATCCGCGCGGGGATCGTCACCGTCAACTGCTTCGGCGAGGGCGACGCCTCGACGCCCTTCGGCGGCTACAAGGAGTCAGGCTTCGGCGGTCGCGACAAGTCGGTCTGGGCACACGACCAGTACACAGAGTTGAAGACCATCTGGATCGACGCTTCCTGAAGCTGTCCGGCCCGCAAGGGCCGGCACTCCCGCCTGGCGGCGAGACCGGACAACCGGGCCGGACAGGCGACCAAGTGCAGACAACACCCATTCTGCATAACGTTCCGTCGCTATGCTGCTGCCTCCACCCTTCCCTTTTCCGCCAGGAACGACACGGAGACTCATCCATGACGGACAACCATATCGATGTACTGATCAACGGCTGCGGCATCGGCGGGGCGATGCTCGCCTACCTGCTCGGCCGCCAGGGCCACCGCGTGGTGGTAGTGGAGCAGGCACGGCGCGAACGCGCGATCAACGGCGCCGACCTGCTCAAGCCGGCCGGCATCCGGGTGGTCGAGGCGGCCGGGTTGTTGGCCGAGGTGACCCGTCGCGGTGGGCGGGTCCGCCATGAGCTGGAGGTCTATCACGACGGCGAGCTGCTTCGCTATTTCAACTATTCCAGCGTCGACGCGCGCGGCTATTTCATCCTCATGCCCTGCGAGTCGCTGCGCCGCCTGGTACTGGAAAAAATCGACGGCGAAGCGACCGTCGAGATGCTGTTCGAGACCCGCATCGAAGCGGTGCAGCGCGACGAGCGCCACGCGATCGACCAGGTGCGCCTGAACGACGGCCGCGTGCTGCGTCCGCGGGTGGTGGTGGGAGCCGACGGTATCGCCTCCTACGTGCGCCGCCGGCTGCTCGATATCGATGTGGAACGCCGCCCCTACCCGTCGCCGATGCTGGTCGGCACCTTCGCCCTGGCGCCCTGCGTGGCCGAGCGCAACCGCCTGTACGTGGACTCGCAGGGCGGGCTGGCCTACTTCTATCCGATCGGTTTCGACCGCGCGCGACTGGTGGTGAGCTTCCCCAGGGAGGAGGCGCGCGAGCTGATGGCCGACACCCGCGGCGAGTCGCTGCGCCGGCGCTTGCAACGCTTCGTCGGCGACGAGAGCGCCGAGGCGATCGCCGCCGTCACCGGCACTTCGCGCTTCAAGGGCATCCCCATCGGCTACCTGAACCTGGACCGCTACTGGGCGGACAACGTGGCGATGCTCGGCGACGCCATCCACAACGTGCATCCGATCACCGGCCAGGGCATGAACCTGGCCATCGAGGACGCCAGCGCCCTGGCCGACGCCCTCGACCTGGCCTTGCGCGACGCCTGCGCGCTGGGGGATGCCCTGGCCGGCTACCAGGCCGAGCGCTTCCCGGTGAACCAGGCGATCGTCTCCTATGGCCATGCGCTGGCCACCAGCCTGGAGGATCGCCAGCGCTTCGCCGGGGTCTTCGACACCGCCCTGCAGGGCAGCAGCCGTACGCCGGAAGCCCTGGGCGGCGAGCGCTCCTACCAGCCGGTGCGGTCGCCGGCGCCGCTCGGCTGAACCCGCCAGCGCGGCCGGNCGCGCCTAGAGCAGGTCGCGGCGCAACTGCGGGAATACCTTGGCCACCTTGTTCAGCAGGTAGTCGCCGTACTCGCCGTGGAAAGCGTGGACGTTGGCCTGGTCCCAGCGACGGGCGCTGTCATCCTGTTCCGGCACCTCGGGCAGCCCTTCGATGGGCTGCACGCGGGCATGGAAGTTCGGATCGAAGAACAGCGGGAACGACAGGCGGTCGCGCCCCGAAGTGTTGCGTGCCACCCGGTGCGGCGTGCTGCGGTAGAGGCCGCCGGTCATGCGTTCGAGCATGTCTCCGAGGTTGCAGACGAACGAGCCCGGTATCGGCGGAGCCTCCAGCCAGCCCTGTGGGGTGCGCACCTGCAGGCCGCCGATGGCGTCCTGGTGGAGCAGCGTGAGCAGGCCGTAGTCGGTGTGTTCGCCGACGCCCCACTGCACGTCGAGGCCCTCCGGCACTGGCTGGCTCGGATAATTGAACAGGCGGAAGAGGATCAGCGGATCGCCGGTATAGCGCGCGGCGAAGTAGTCGGCTTCCAGTCCCAGACCGAGGGCGATGCCCTCCATCAGCCGGTGGCCGACGCGGGTGGTTGCGTCCAGGTACTCCAGCAGCGTCTCGCGCAGGCCGGGCACCTCGGGGAACAGGTTGGCGCCATGCAGCGGCGTCCCGGCGCGCACTTCGGGATGCTCAGCGTCCAGTTCGCTGCCCAGGTACAAGCCTTCCTTCCAGTCCGGGCGGTTGGAGGTCAGTTCGCCGCCAAGAGGGAAATAGCCGCGCCAGGCGCGCCCGCCAAGCTCCATGCGCCAGCGCAGCTTGCTCGTCTCGTCGAGGGCGAAGAACTGCCGCGCCAGGCGCTCCAGGCGCTCGACCAGTTGCGCCTCGACGCCGTGCCCGACCACGTAGAAGAAGCCCTGCTCGCGGCAGGCGCGGTCGATTCGCACGGCGACCGACCGTCGCGCCGCCGGGTCGCTGCCGGCAAGGGCGGCGATATCGATGATCGGCAGACTCGGAGTGCTCATGGCGTTCCTCACAGGGGTTGGGCGAAGGGGGTGCGGATGTCGGCGAGGAACTTCCGCGCACGCGGGTGCTGCGGGCGGTTGAAGAAATCGTCGGGGCTGGCGCGCTCCAGCACCCGGCCGGCGTCCATGAACAGCACGCGGTCGGCGACGTCGTGGGCGAAGCCCATCTCATGCGTTACCACCACCATGGTCATGCCGTCGCGGGCCAGGTCGCGCATCACCAGCAGCACCTCGCCGACCATCTCCGGGTCGAGGGCGCTGGTCGGTTCGTCGAACAGCATCAGCGGCGGCTCCATCGCCAGCGCGCGGGCGATCGCCACGCGCTGCTGCTGGCCGCCGGAAAGCCGTGCGGGGAACGCCGCCGCTTTGTCCGCCAGGCCGACCCGCTCCAGCAGCGCCATGGCCTGGCGGCGTGCCTCCGCGGGTTTCAGGCCGCGCAAACGGAGCGGCGCCAGGGTGCAGTTGTCCAGCACGTTCAGGTGCGGGAACAGATTGAACTGCTGGAACACGAAGCCGATGTGCGAGCGGAAGCGATTGAGGTCCAGGCCGGGAGCGTGGATGTCCTGGCCATCGATCAGGATGCGCCCGCCCTGGATCGGTTCCAGGCGGTTCAGGGTACGGATCAGGGTGGATTTTCCGGAGCCCGAGGGTCCGCAGACCACCACCACCTCACCGCGGCCGACCTGTTCGTCGACATCCGCCAGGGCGTGGTAGGCACCGTACCATTTGTTGACCTTTTCCAGCCGGATCATCGGGCCTCCTTGGGATTGCCACGCTGCGCCTGGCGGCGTTCGAGCCAGAAGGCGAAACGCGACAGGCCGAAGCACAGGATGAAATAGGTGAGGCCGAGGATCAGGTAGACCTGGGTCGGCAGGGTGAACACCTGGGTATTGATCTGCGAGGCGATGAAGCTGACTTCGGCCAGGCCGATGATGTAGCCCAGGGAGGTCTCCTTGATCGTCGAGACGAATTGGTTGACCAACGACGGCAGCATGTTGCGCAGCGCCTGCGGGAGGATCACCAGGCGCATGCTCGCCAGGTAGCCCAGGCCGAGCGAACGCGCCGCCTCGAACTGGCCACGGTCGAGGCCCTGGATGCCGGCGCGGACGATCTCGGCCAGGTACACCGCGTCGAACAGCACAAGCGCCAGCAGCATGGTGGTGAACTGGTCGGTGCGCTGGCCGGTGAGGGTCGGCAGGAAGAAATAGGCCCAGAAGATCACCATCAGCAACGGCACCCCGCGCACCACGAAGACCAGCGCGGTGACCGGCCAGCGCAGCCAGCGCCAGGGGCTGACCCGCGCCAGGCCGAGCAGGATGCCCAGCGGCAGCGCCAGCAGCAGCGCCAGCGAGGCCAGGACCAGGGTCAGGGCCAGCCCGCCCAACGGCCCGTTGGGGTACTGGCCGACGAGGAAGTACAGCCAGTAGCTATCGATCAGTTCCAGGGTGGTCATCGCCGTTCGACTCCCGGATAGCGCTGCTGGTACCAGGCGGCGGCGCCGGTGATCAGCAGCGATACGCTGAGATAGGCCGCGGTGGCGAAGGCAAAGGACTCGAAGCTGCGGAAGGTAGAACTCTCCACCTGGCCGGCCTGGTACATCAGCTCGGCGACGCCGATCACCGTGGCGATGCTGGTGTTCTTCCACAGGTTGAGGGTTTGCGAGATCAGCGGCGGTACGGTGATCCGCAAGGCCTGCGGGAGGATCACCAGGCGCATGCTCGCCAGGTAGCCGAAGCCCAGCGCGCGGGCGGCCTCCAGTTGCACCGTGGGCACCGCGCGGATGCCGCTGCGCATGTCCTCGCTCATGAACGCGGCGGTGTACAGGGTCAGCGCGACGATAGCGCTGGCGGCCTCGATGTTGCCGGCGTAGAGCCAGGCCTTGAGGTCCTCGGGTAGCCATTCCGGCGCGGCGAAGTACCAGAACAGCATGTGCGCCAGCAGCGGTACGTTGCGGATGCTCTCGACATAGGCGAAACCGAGCCATTGCAGGGCGCGGAACGGCGCCAGGCGCAGCAGCGCCACCAGCATCGCCAGCGGCACGGCGAAGACCAGGGTGACGGCGGCCAGCTTCAGCGACAGCAGCAGGCCGGCGACCAGCATCTCATGGTACTGGCCGCGCAGCAGCAGGGAGAAATCGAACTCGAACATGGGAAAGGCGCACGCTGTCCGCGAGGACTCACAGGGGACGGGCGGCGACGCGCATGGTCGCCGTCACGCAGAGACGTCAGGCGCTCACTCGGGGATCCGGTCGGAATCGATCTTGAAGTGGCGCTCGCTGAGGTTGGACTTGGTGCCCGGCCCGTACCACTTGAGGTACAGCTGCTCCGCCGCGCCGCTGCGCTCCAGGCCGGCGAGGGTCGAGTCGACCAGTTGCTTGAGTTGCGGATTGCCCTTGCGGAAGGCGATGGCCAGGGCCTCGGTACTCAGGTTCTCCGGCAGGATGGCGTAGCCGCCGGCCGCCGCGCCGAGCTTGCCGAAATCGTTGACCAGTGCCGACTCGTCGTCGACGAAGGCCTGACCCTTGCCCTGCTGCAACGCCAGCAGCGCCTGCTGGCTGGTCTCGAAGGTGACCACCTGGGCGTTGGGCAACGCCTTGCGGATGTTCGGCTCCTGGGTGCCGCCCTTGACCGTCAGCACCTTCTTGCCGTCGAGGTCATGCAGCGAGGCGAAGCCGGCGTTCTTCTTCACCAGGGCCTTCTGCCCGGTGACGATGATCGAATAGGAGAAATCCACCAGCGCCTCGCGCTCCTTGTTGTGGGTCAGCGAGGCGGCGAGCAGGTCCACGTGGCCCTGCTGCAACTCCGGGATACGCGCCGCCACGGAAATCTGCTTGAACACCGGCTTGACCCCGATGGCCTTGGCGATCTCGGTACCAAGATCGACCTCGTAGCCGATGATCTGACGGGTCTTCGGGTCGATGAAGCTGTTCGGCTCGTCGGTGCCAAGGGTGCCTATGACGATCTCGCCCTTTTTGCGGATGTCGGCCAGGTCGTCGGCATGGGCAGCGCTGCCGATCAGGGTGAACACAGCCGCCACGGCTGCGCCAAGCAGGCGAATCTTCATGATGGGTATCTCGCGGAGGAATGGGGTTCGACGTCGGGCGCCGGGTGGGCCGCAGTCTATTAATAACCAAACATCCGGTGAAATATGGTTTTAATATAACCATATGAGATATCAAACTATGCCACTTCCCGCCCTGCGCCAGGGCCCGCGCGCGCTCAGGTGCCCTCGCGCAAGCGCAGCGGGTCCACCAGCCCGGCGGCGATGGCCATGCCCACCAGCTCCGGCAGGGTCTGGGCCTGCATGCGCTTCATCACCCGCGCGCGGTAGAGGTCGACGGTCTTCACGCTGACTTCCAGTTGCTCGGCCACCTCGCGGCTGGTATGGCCGCGCACCAGCGGCAAGAGCACGTCGCGCTCGCGCGGGGTGAGGCTGTCCAGGCGTTCGCGCAACCCGGCGTCGAGATCGCGGTGCCGGCGCCGACGGGCGTGGCGATCGAGGGCCTGCTGCACGCTGTCGAGCAGCAATTGTTCGTTGTAGGGTTTCTCGATGAAATCCACCGCACCGGCCTTGAAGGCGCGCACCACGATGGGCACGTCGGCATGGCCGCTGACGAAGATCACCGGCAGGTCGATGCCGCGCGCCAGCAGTTCGTCCTGCACGTTCAGCCCGCCCATGCCGGGCATCCGCACGTCGAGCAGGACGCAGGCATGGCGGCCGCCCTCGCAGGCATCGAGGAAGTCCCGGCCCTGGGTGAAGGGCCGTGCCTTGAGGCCGACCGATTCCAGCAGCCAGACCGTCGATTCGAGCATGCCCTGGTCGTCGTCGACCACGTAGACCAGCGCTTCGTCAGGCATAGCCATCGTTACCCTCCCGTGGCGCCGGCGGCGAGCGGCAGCCGGCAGTTCATGAGCAACCCGCCATCCGCCGGCAGCTCGGCTTCGAGGGTGCCGCCGAAGCCCTCGACGATGCTGCGGCTCATCGACAGGCCCAGGCCCAGCCCTTCCGGCTTGCTGGTATGGAACGGCGTGAAAATGTGTTCCAGCTGATCCGCCGGCACTCCCGGTCCCTGGTCGCGAACCCACAGGCAGAGCAGCCCGCCGGGCTCGACGCGGCTACCGATGACGACCCGCGACGGCGAGCCGGGATGCGCCTCGCGGTTGGCTTCGATGGCGTTGCGCAGCAGATTGAGGAACACCTGTTCGAGCAGCACGCGGTCGGCATACAGCGGCGGCGGATTGTCGGTCATCGCCTCTTCCACCGCCACTTGCCAGTGCCCGGCTTCCCACGCGCAGAGGCCGATGGCCTCGCGTGCCACCTGGTTGAGGTCGAGCGCCTGCAGGCGCCGCTGGCCCTTGCGCAGGAAGGCGCGCAGGCGCTTGATCACCTCCGCCGCGTGGCCGGCGTGCTCGCCGATCCGCGCCAGCCCCTCGGCCACCCGCCCGGCGGCCTCGGGCTGGCTGCCGAGGACGGCCAGGTAACGCTGGCTGGCGCTGGCGTAGTTCATCACCGCCGCCAGCGGCTGGTTGATCTCGTGGGCGATGCCCGAGGCCAGTTCGCCGAGAGTGACCAGCCGCGCAGTGTGCGCCAGTTCGTCCTGGTGACGGCGCTGCTGGGCCTCGCGCAGTTCGCGTTCGGTCATGTCGCGGGCCACCAGCGAGTAATAGCGCTCCTCGCCGCGGCCGCGATGGGCCAGCAACACCAGCGAGACTGGCAGCGACGGACGCCCGTCCTGCGGTTGCAGGCGCCCCTCGCGGCTCCAAACGCCGCCATCGCGCGCCTGTCGCCAACCCTCTTCGGCCAGCCGCGCCGGAGTGTCGCCGGCCAGCAGGCGTTCCAGCGCCGGCGCCTCCTGCCCGTCGGCGATGCCGAGGGCGGCACGTGCCGAAGGATTGAGGTAGGTGACGCGGCCGCCATGCTCGACGAACAGCACCAGGTCGGTGTTCGCCTCGACCACTTCGGCCAGGCGCCGGCGGTTCTCCTCCGCCTCGACCCGCCGGGTGACATCGCGGGACACGCTGACCACCTCCACCACCGCCCCGGTGTAGGTCTCGCGGATCGCCCGGCTGGCGGTCTCGAACCAGCGGTAGCGGCCGTCGCGGTGGCGGATACGGTAGGTGATGGTCAGGTAGCCGTCCTGCTCCAGCGCTTCGCGCGCGCGCAGCGCCACCTGGCCGCGGTCCTGGGGGTGGAACAACGCCTGCGCCGGACGCCCGCGCAGTTCCTCCGGCCAGTAGCCGAGCAGGGTCCAGGAAGCCGGCGAGGCGTCGAGGAAAATGCCGTCGAGGGTATGCCGGGAAATCAGGTCGGTGGTGTTCTCGGTGATCAGCCGGTACAGCCGGCTGGCCCGCGCCGCCTCGCGCTCGCCGCGCAGGCTGGCGGTGGCGTCGCGGCAGCGCGCCAGCACCCGGGCCTCGGCGCTGTCGGGAATGAACTGCCAGAGCAGGATGCGTCCGTCGCACTCCGCCTCCACCTCGCCGAGGGCCCGCGCCTGCCCCAGGCTGGCGCGCACCAGTTGCCCATGGTTGGCCGGGAGGTAAGCGCGCCAGGCCTCGCGCGGCCGCTCGCCAAGCAAGGCAAGGAAGGCCTGGTTGAATTCCACCGCCTGCGCCTCGCCGTCGAGCAGCAGCGCCGGCTGCGGGTCGGCCGCGAGGAACGGCGCAGCGCGGGTGACGCCACGGGCGGCGGCGAGCAACGGTGCGAGGAGCAGACCGAGCCAGTCCAGCGCAGCGCTCTGCGGCGTATCGCTGGCCACCAGCAGCAGGCCTTCGTCGCCGGCCTGCAGGTCGAGGGCGAAGGCCATGCCATGCTCCACGCCGGCACGCCGCAAGCGCGCGCCGAGCCAGGACGCGGAACGCCGCAATTCGTCCAGAGCCAGCCGGCCGTCGCGCACCAGCCGCTCGCGCAACGCCAGGTCGCTGGCCCGGTTCGGCTCGCCGGCGCCCGGCGGCAGCGCCGGCGACGGCGGCACCGGGGTATAGGTCTGCGCCTGCGGCTGCCAGGCCAGGTACCAGGCCTGGCGCGTGCCCGGATGTTCGAGCAGCAAGCGGCGCAGCGCACCGACCCGCTCGACCAGCGGCGCGCCCTCGCGCAACAGGCGCAGGAGGCTGTTGAGGGCAGGCGAAGCGGGAAGCGGACTCATGGGCGGAAGATGATCCTGGGAACTTATATGGTATTTATACTATAAGCTTATGGTTTAACTTCCATATATTTTTCATCGTTGCTATAAATCGCCCCAACCCAAGGAGCGCTTCGCCTGGTCCTTGGAAGCTGTTCACGATCTGCCGAGCCAGAGAAACCAGCCGTTTTCGACGCAGTCTCTCCGCGCGCGGCAGATCGTGACCCTTACCCAGAACAGAGCTAACAATCAGCCACGGGGTACTCTTCATGTCGATCTTCGAACAGGGTCTCGCGCCCGCCGCCGTCAACCACATCGCCCTGACGCCGCTGAGCTTCATCGAGCGCACCGCCAGCGTCTATCCGCACTACCCCGCGGTGATCCACGGCAACATCCGCCGCGACTGGGCGCAGACCTACCAACGCTGCCGACGCCTGGCCTCGGCCCTGGCCGGGCGCGGCATCGGCCAGGGCGACACGGTGGCGGTGATGCTGCCGAACATTCCCGAGATGCTCGAGGCGCACTATGGCGTGCCGATGATCGGCGCGGTGCTGAACACCCTCAACGTACGCCTCGACGCCGAAGCCATCGCCTTCATGCTGCAACACGGCGAAGCCAAGGTGCTGATCACCGACTACGAATTCCACGAGGTGATCCATGCCGCCATCGGTATGCTCGACCACCCGCCGCTGGTGGTCGACGTCAACGACCCCGAGTATGGCGAAGGCCGCCCGGTTGGCGAACTGGACTACGAGGCGCTGCTCGCCGAGGGCGACCCGCAGTTCGCCTGGGAATGGCCCCGGGACGAGTGGCAGGCGATCTCGCTGAACTACACCTCGGGCACCACCGGCAACCCCAAGGGCGTGGTCTACCATCACCGCGGCGCCTACCTGAACGCGCTGGGCAACCAGATGACCTGGTCCATGGGCCAGCACCCGGTGTACCTCTGGACCCTGCCGATGTTCCACTGCAACGGCTGGTGCTATCCGTGGACGGTGACCGCGCTGGCCGGCGTCCACGTCTGCCTGCGGCGGGTCGATCCGCAAAAGGTCCTCACCCTGATCCGCGAGCACCAGGTCAGCCACCTGTGCGGCGCGCCCATCGTGCTCAACGCCCTGATCAACATGCCCGACTCGGCCAAGGCCGCCATCGACCACCCGGTGCATGCCATGGTCGCCGGCGCCGCGCCACCGGCCAAGGTGATCGGCGCGGTGGAAGAGATGGGCATCCGCGTCACCCATGTCTACGGCCTCACCGAGGTCTACGGCCCGGTCACGGTCTGCGCCTGGCACGGCGAGTGGGACGACCTGCCGCTGGAGCGACGCGCCGCGATCAAGTCGCGCCAGGGCGTGCGCTACCCGACCCTCGAAGGGGTGATGGTGGCCGACCCGAAGACCCTCGAGCCGGTGCCGCGCGACGGCCAGTCCATCGGCGAGATCTTCATGCGCGGCAATACCGTGATGAAGGGCTACCTGAAGAATCCCAGCGCCACCGAGGAAGCCTTCGCCGGCGGCTGGTTCCATACCGGCGACCTGGCGGTCTGCCATCCGGACGGCTACATCGAGATCCGCGACCGGCTCAAGGACATCATCATCTCCGGCGGCGAAAACATCTCCACCATCGAACTGGAGGGCGTGCTCTACCGCCACCCGGCGGTGCTGGAGGCGGCGGTGGTGGCGCGGCCCGACGAAAAGTGGGGGGAAACGCCCTGTGCGTTCATTACCCTGAAGAGCGATCATCAGGGGCTCGCCGAGAGCGAGATCGTCGCGTTCTGTCGCGAACACCTGGCCGCGTTCAAGATTCCGCGTACCGTGGTGTTCTCGGAACTGCCGAAGACCTCCACCGGCAAGATCCAGAAATACGTGCTGCGCGAGTGGGCCGCCGCCCTCTGAGCGCCGCCAGCCGAATTGCCCGTGCAGCGGCCGTGCCACGGCGGCCGTAGGCAGGATGCGCACGGGCAACCCTGTACCTGCGGCCGTCCCGCCGGCCGTTCACCGACGAGGTGTGCAATGCCTGAATACAACGCCCCGCTGCGCGACATGCGCTTCCTGCTCAACGACGTGTTCGACGCCCCCGCCCTGTGGCAGCGCCTGCCGCGACTGGCCGAGCGGATCGACGCCGACACCGCCGACGCCATCCTCGAGGAAGCGGCCAAGGTCACCGGCGGCCTGCTCGCGCCGCTCAACCGCAGTGGCGACGAAGAAGGCGCGCAGTGGCAGGACGGCGCCGTGCGCACCCCGGCCGGCTTCCGCGAGGCCTACGCGACCTACGCCGAGGGCGGCTGGGTCGGCCTCACCGGCAATCCGGCCCATGGCGGCATGGGCATGCCGAAGATGCTGGCAGTGCAGTTCGAGGAGATGATGTACGCGGCCAACGCCAGCTTCAGCCTCTATTCGACCCTTTCCGCCGGCGCCTGCCTGGCCCTCGATGCGCACGGCAGCGAGGAGCTGAAGAACAGGTACCTGCCGAACATGTACGCCGGCACCTGGGCCGGCTCCATGTGCCTGACCGAACCGCACGCCGGCACCGACCTGGGCATCATCCGCACCAAGGCCGAGCCGCAGGCCGACGGTTCATACAGGATCAGCGGGACGAAGATCTTCATCACCGGCGGCGAGCAGGACCTCACCGAGAACATCATCCACCTGGTGCTGGCCAAGCTGCCCGACGCGCCGGCCGGTTCGCGCGGCATCTCGCTGTTCCTGGTGCCGAAGTTCCTGGTCGGCGACGACGGCGCGCTCGGCGCACGCAACGCGGTGCACTGCGGCTCCATCGAGCACAAGATGGGGATCAAGGCCTCGGCCACCTGCGTGATGAACTTCGACGGCGCCAGTGGCTGGCTGGTCGGCGAAGTCAACAAGGGCCTGGCGGCGATGTTCACCATGATGAACTACGAGCGCCTGTCCATCGGCATCCAGGGCATCGGCTGCGCCGAGATGTCCTACCAGAGCGCCGTCGCCTACGCCCGCGAGCGCCTGCAAAGCCGCGCGCCGACCGGCCCGGTGGCCAGGGACAAGGCCGCCGACCCGATCATCGTGCACCCCGACGTGCGCCGCATGCTGCTCACCATGAAGGCGCTGACCGAGGGCGGCCGCGCCTTTTCCACCTATGTCGGGCAGCAGCTCGACCTGGCCAAGTACGCCGAGGACCAGGAAGAACGCAGCCAGGCCGAAGCCCTGGTGGCCCTGTTGACCCCGGTGGCCAAGGCCTTCTTCACCGATACCGGCCTGGAGAGCTGCGTGCTCGGCCAGCAGGTGTTCGGCGGCCACGGCTACATCCGCGAATGGGGTCAGGAGCAACTGGTGCGCGACGTACGCATCGCGCAGATCTACGAAGGCACCAACGGCATCCAGGCGCTCGACCTGATGGGCCGCAAGGTGGTCGCCAACGGCGGGCTGTTCCTCTCCATCTTCAGCCGCGAGGTGCGAGCCTTCGCCGCCGGCGCCAACGCCGAACTGGCGGAGTTCGTCACCCCGCTGCTGACCGCCCTGGACCTGCTGGACAACCTCACCCAGGGCATCGTCGCCCGCGCCGGCAACGACCCGCGCGAGATCGGCGCAGCCTCGGTGGAATACCTGCATCTGTTCGGCTATACCGCCTACGCCTACCTCTGGGCGCGCATGGCCGCCGCCGCGCTGCGCCAGCGCGAGGTCGACCCGTCGTTCCACGACGGCAAGCTGGCCACCGCGCGCTTCTACTTCGCCCGCATCCTGCCCCGCGTGCACTCCCTCGCCGCCGCCGTCGAAGCCGGCAGCGAAAGCCTGTACGGCCTGGAGGCGGAACAGTTCTGAAGCTTCCGTCGAGCATTGTCGCGCGGCCCGTGGGCCACGTGTTTTTTCCGGGACAGCATGCAACGCGCTGTCCGCCGACAGCCCGCGATAACGGCGGATAACCGCGAAGCGGTTATTCGCCCTACGACGCCCGGGAAGCCGGCCAGGCATTCTTGAAAAACGACGCAACCGCCGGTTATTCGCTAGACCAGGAACAAGGACATATCCATGCGAACCCTCACCACCCTCCTCGGCAACAGCCAGAAACTCGACGGCGGCGCCATGTTCGGCAATGCCCCGCGCGCGCTCTGGTCACGCTGGATGCAGCCCGATGCGGAGAACCGCATCGACCTCGGCTGCCGTGCCCTGCTGGTGCGCGACGGCGAGCGCAACGTACTGGTGGAGGCCGGCATCGGCGCGTTCTTCCCGCCCGCCCTGCGCCAGCGCTACGGCGTCCAGGAAGAGCGCCACGTACTGCTCGACAGCCTCGCCGCGGTCGGCCTGGACGACGCCGACATCGACGTGGTGCTGCTCACCCACCTGCACTTCGACCACGCCGGCGGCCTGCTCGCCGCCTGGGAAGAAGGCCAGCCGGCGCGCCTGCTGTTCCCCAACGCGCATTTCGTCAGCGGCCGCCGCCACTGGCAGCGCGCGCGCCAGCCGCACCCGCGCGACCGAGCCTCGTTCGTGCCGGAACTGCTCGACCTGCTGCAGGCCAGCGGACGCCTGGAGCTGCTCGACGACGGCGAGCGCTCGGCGCATCTGGGCGAGGGCTGGCGTTTCCATTTCAGCGAAGGCCATACCCCGGGCCAGATGCTCCCGGAGATCGCCATGCCCGACGGCCCGGTGGTATTCAGCGGCGACCTGATCCCCGGCGCACCCTGGGTACACCTACCGCTGACCATGGGCTACGACCGCTTCCCGGAAGGCCTGATCGAGGAAAAGGAACGCCTGCTGGACAGCCTCATCGCCCGCAACGGCCGACTGGTCTTCACCCATGATCCGTGCGTCGCCATGGGCCGGGTGCGACGCGACGAACAGGAGCGCTACAGCCTCTACGACACCCTCGAGCGGGTCGAGAACCTCGAGGCCTGAGCGAAAGGCGCGGCCCGCCCCGGCGGCGGGCCGCGGGAATCAGGAACGCGCCTTGCGCGCGCCCTTGCAGCGCTCGATGCCGAGCCGGCAGATCCGCTCGCAGAGTTCGGCGAAACCGATCCCGGCCGCCGCCGCGGCCTGCGGCAGCAGGCTGGTGGCGGTCATGCCCGGCAGGGTATTGACCTCCAGGCACCAGAGCCGGCCCTGTTCGTCGAGGCGGAAGTCGGTGCGGCTGTAGCCGCTCAGCTTCAGCGCCCGGTGTACCTTCAGCGCCAGACGCTGGGCCTCGGCGGCGATCGCCGGCGGCAGGTCGGCGGGAAACACCTCGCGCACCGCGCCGGCCTGGTACTTGTGCTCGTAGTCGAAGACCTCCTGGCCGCCGAGGAGAATCTCGCCCACCGGCAGCGCCTGGTCGTCGAGCACCCCGACGGTGACCTCGCGGCCGGCGACGAAGCGCTCCAGCATCACCTCGTCGCCATAGCGCCCGGCCAGCTCGATGGCCGGCTGCAATTCGGCCTGGGAATGCACGATGGACAGCCCCACGGTGGAGCCCTGGCTGTTCGGCTTGACCACCAGGGGGAAGCCCAGTTGCTCGCGCACCGCCTCTTCCGAGGCCGGCGCCATCAGCCAACTGGCGGTCTCCACCCCGGCGGCGAGGAACAGGCGCTTGGCCACGTCCTTGTCCATCGCCATGGCGCTGGCCAGGTGGCCGCTGCCGGTATAGGCGAAACCACCGGCATCCAGCAGCGCCTGCAGGGTGCCGTCCTCGCCGGTGCCGCCGTGCAGGGCGAGGAAGAACACGTCGACCCCAGCCAGTTCGCCGGCGCTCAGCAGGCTCTGCTTGCCGCTGCGGATGATCGCCAGCGAGTCGGAGTCCGGCGGGACCTCCTTGACCTTGCTCGCCAGCAGGCGGCGCTCTTCCTCCGCGCCGAGCAGGCCGCTGGCGGTATCCACCGCCAGCACCTGGTGGCCGGCGCTGCGCAAAGCCTGGATCACCTGCGCGCCGCTGGCGATGGAGACGTCCCGTTCCTCACTGCTGCCGCCGAAGAGAACGGCGACCTTCAACTTGTCCTGTCCCATGTTCCACCTGTCGTTCCAGTGCTGGAGGCAGAAAAGCACAACACAGGGGTAACTGAACAGAGACAGTCATCGTCGCGCGCAGCGAACGGCCTCCCTCAGCCGCGCAGTTCCTCGACCAGCGTGCGCAGCAGTTCGGCGGCCGGCAGCTCCCGCGCCAGCGCCGCGCCCTGGCCGGCCCACTGGGCGGCGAAATCATGGTTGCCGCGAGCCAGAGCGGCGGTCTGCAACGCTTTGGTCGCGTCGTAGACGAACGGATAGTCCGGCAAGGGCGGCACTCCAGGCGCGGCGGCATCGAAGAACATCCGGTTGGGCAGGCCGCGGGCGCTGCGCCCGGACATGGTCACGGTCAGCGCGGTGCGCGCCGCGCGCGGCCCCTTCAGCGCCTCGCGGTAGGCGGCGTTGGCCGAGGACTCCGGACAGAGGACGAAGGCGGTGCCCATCTGCACGGCGCTCGCGCCCAGCTCCAGGGCGGCGCGGATGCCCCGTCCGTCCATGATCCCGCCGGCAGCCACCACCGGTAGCGAACCGCGCGCCGCCAGCAGGCGGACCAGCGCCAGGGTGCCGATGGCGGCGTCGCCGCGCTCCGGCTCGAACACCCCGCGATGGCCACCGGCCTCGATGCCCTGGGCGACCACCGCATCGGCGCCGGCGGCCTCCACCAGAGCCGCTTCCTCCGGCGTGGTGGCACTGACCAGTACGCGGATGCCCGCCGCCTGCAACGCGCGAACCTGGTCGCGGGGCGGCGCGCCGAAATGGAAGCTGACCGCCGCCGGCCGCTCTTCCAGCAGCATCGGCAGCAGGGTCGGGTCTTCGAGGAAGCTCAGGTAGATGTTGTTCAGGCGCGCCGGCGGCTCGGCGCCGAACTCGGCGAACAGCGGCTTCAGGTAGTCCAGCCAGGCGCGCTCGCGGGCGGGGTCGGCCTGCCCCGGGCGGTGGCAGAACAGATTGACGTTGAACGGCTTGTCGGTCAGCCCGCGCACCTCGCGGATCAGCGCCCGGCCCTTCTCGGCGGCGCTACCGGTGATGGCGATCGAACCGAGCCCGCCGGCGTTGGATACGGCGGCGGCCAGCGCCGGCGTGGAGACGCCGAGCATGGGTGCCTGGATGATCGGCTGCTGGATGCCGAGCAGGCGCGTGAAGCGGTCAGTCATGGCGATTCCCTCTCCCGGTCGGACGACACCGCGTCGGCCGACGCTTGACCAATATATCTTCATAAAAGAATATTTTTAACAATTCATTCTCATAAAGAGATAGATCGATGGACCTTTCCTCCCTCGAAATCTTCCGCGCGGTCGCCCACGAGGCCAGCGTCACCCGCGCCGCTCAGCAGTTGCAGCGAGCGCAGTCGAACGTCACCACGCGGATCCGCCAGCTCGAGGAGGACCTGGGCGTCGAACTGTTCCTGCGCGACGGCAAGCGCATGAGCCTGACCGAACGCGGCAGCGAATTCCTCGCCTACGCCGAGCAGTTGCTGGCTCTCGCCGACGAGGCGCGTCAGTCGATGCATCCCGCCGAGCCCGGCGGGCGCCTGCGCCTGGGCAGCATGGAAAGCACCGCGGCCAGCCGCCTGCCGGCGCTGCTGGCGAGCTATCACAAGGCCTGTCCGCGGGTCGCCCTGGAAGTCTCCACCGGCACCAGTCGCGCGTTGTTCGATGGGGTGCGGGCGCGGCGCCTGGACTGCGCGCTGGTGGCCGCCGGCCCGGGCTGGGCCGGCGAACTCGATGGCAGCGGCCTGCGCGGCGAGCCGCTGTTCCGCGAGGAACTGCTGATGATCCTGCCGGCCGAACACCCGCCGGTCCACGACGTCGCCGAGGTGCGCCTGCGCACCCTGGCCGGCTTCTCCCGTGGCTGCACCTACCGGCAACTGGCCGAGGACAGCCTGGGCACGCCGCTGACGGTGCAGGAAGTCGGCTCCTACCATGCGATCCTCGCCTGCGTCGCCGCCGGCGCCTGTGTCGGCGTGCTGCCGCGCTCGGTGCTGCAACTGCTCGGCACGCCGCCGCTGCGCAGCCTGCCCCTTGCCGAAGTAGACACCTGGCTGGTCTGGCGCGAAGGCTACGCGACCGCTGCCTTCGAACGCTGGCGCGGCGTGCTGGGCCAGGCCGGCGACTGAGCGGCCAGGGGCGAACCCAACGGCCTGGCTCCGGTCCAACCCCGAGCCATCAGAACAATAGCGAGCCAAGGAGTTGCCCATGAGAAGACTGCCCACCCTCTGCCTGCTGGCCCTCGCGCCGCTCACCGGCGTGGCGCCCCAGGCCCAGGCCGCCAGCCTCTACAACCTGCTGGTGGGGACCTATACCGAAGGCTCCAGCGAAGGCATCCAGGTATACCGCTTCGACGGCGCCGACGGCTCGGTGAAAGGCCCGCTGCGCGTGGCCCATACCAGCAACCCCTCGTACCTGACCTTCGCCCCGGACCAACGCACTCTGTTCGTGGTCAACGAGAACGGACGGGGCGGCAAGGGCGATACCGTCGGTCGCGCCACGTCCTACCGTTTCGATCCGATCAGCGGCCGCCTGCAACAGATCAGCCAGGTCCAGACCCTCGCCGATCATCCGACCTACAGCAGCCTCAGCCACGACGGCCGCTACCTGTTCGTCGCCAACTACTCGGTACAGCCGGAAGGCTCGGTGGCGGTACTGCCGGTGCGCGCGGACGGCTCGCTGGCGCCGGTGGTGCAGGTGGAGTCGCACCAGGCCAGCAAGGTGCATCCGCGCCAGGTTTCCGGTCATGTGCACTCGGTGGTGTCCTCGCCCGACGGCCAGTACCTGTTCGCCCCCGACCTCGGCGCCGACAAGGTATTCGTCTACCGCTACGCCCCGGAACAGGCCGAACGTCCGCTGCAGGCGGCCGATCCGGCATTCGTCCCGACCCCGCCCGGCAGCGGCCCGCGCCATCTGATCTTCAGCGCCGACGGGCGTTTCGCCTACCTGACCCTGGAACTGAGCGGCCAGGTGATGGTGTTCGCCCATGAGGGCAATGGCCGCCTGCGCCAGTTGCAGACCCACGACCTGGCGCCTGCCGGCTTCCAGGGCAAAGTCGGCGCCGGCGCCCTGCACCTGTCCGCCGACGGCCGCTTCCTCGGCGTGCTCAATCGCGGCGACGACAACCAACTGGTGACCTTCGCCGTCGACCCGGCCAGCGGCCAGTTGCGTTTCGTCGAACGGCGCTCGGTGGAAGGCACCGAGCCGCGCGAATTCGCCTTCTCGCCCGGCGGGCGCTTCGTCCTCGTGGCCAACCAGAACAGCGACCAGTTGCGGGTGTTCGCCCGCGATCCGCAGAGCGGCCAGGTGGGCAAGACGCTGCAAAGCGTCGAGGTGGGGTCGCCGAGCGATCTGCGCTTCGTGGCGGTGCCGTGACCTTGCGCTCGGCCATCCGCCGATATGCCGCTGGGCCGGCGGATCGGCGCTAAGCGGTCATCCGCACCACGGAGCCAGACCCGAAGCCCGCCCTGGCTCCAAGGCCCACAGGCATGGAGCTTCCGCCCACATACGGCAAGTCCTGTAGGGCGAATAACGCCAGGGGCGTTATCCGCCGCTGTCCCGGAGAACCGGCGGATAACCGCAAGCGGTTATTCGCCCTACGGAACCAGGATCCGCCACGTAGAGGTTTGTCATGCTTGCCCTCCAGACGATGGGGGAGCTAACTCGCCCCGGCAGGAGGTCGAATCGTCGCGCAGCGGGTCGAGCGACAGTGATGCCGCGAAGGCGTCTCGCTCCAGGGGGAACCGTCGCGACGGGTTGCCCGCAAGCTACACCCAGCCCCTCCCCCAATAGTCCCCGCGACCAATCGTCAGCCCCTCATCCCACCGTCCCGCGACACCAACGAATCCACCTTAAACCCACGCCCAGCAAGGCCTATAGCGCTAATCACAGACGCCCTTGACCTCAACTTAACTTGAGGTTTTATAGTCCCCGCTGCGGTCATACCGCCCCGTTTCCCCAGGACCACGAACCGCCCCCACGGCCGCTTCGCGGCGCCGGATGGCGACCAGCACAAGGAACGACCCATGCAGCGCTTCATCGATAACTCGCTCGAAAGCAACTGGCTCTGGCTGACCGCCCGGATCTGCCTGGCCCTGATGTTCGTCGCCTCGGGACTGGCGAAGCTGTTCGACTATCAGGCCAGCCTGGAGGAAATGCGCGCCGCCGGCCTGGAGCCGGCCTGGCTGTTCAACATCGCCACCGCCGTGACCCTGCTGGCCGGCTCCGCGCTGGTCCTGCTGGACCGCAAGCTATGGCTCGGCGCCGGGGCGCTGGCGGTGTTCCTGCTGCTGACCATCCTCATCGTCCACACCTTCTGGAGCAAGACCGGCGTCGAAGCCAAGCTGGCGATGTTCTTCGCCCTCGAACACATCGCGGTGATCGGCGGCCTGATCGCCACGGCCATCGCCAGCGCGCAACGCCAGCGGCTGCGCCAGGACGTCTCCGTGGCCGCCACCTACCAGAAGGCCTGAGGCGATCATGCAGAAACCCGTCCTGATCGCCAGTGCCGCGCTCATCTGCGCGGCGGTTATCGGCATCGCCGTCTACGCCACCGGCTCGGCGAAGAAAGACGCCGGCGGTTTCGCCGGCTACCCGCCGGTGAAGGTCGCCCTCGCCTCGGTGGAGCGGCGGGTGGTGCCGCGCGTCTTCGATGGCGTCGGCGAGCTGGAGGCCGGTCGCCAGGTCCAGGTGGCCGCCGAAGCGGCAGGACGGATCACCCGCATCGCCTTCGAATCGGGCCAGCAGGTGCAGCAAGGGCAGTTGCTGGTGCAACTCAACGACGCGGTGGAACAGGCCGAGCTGATCCGTCTCAAGGCGCAGTTGCGCAATGCCGAGATCCTCCATGCCCGTGCGCGCAAGCTGGTAGAGCGCAACGTCGCCTCGCAGGAACAGCTGGACAACGCCGTCGCCGCCCGCGACATGGCGCTCGGCGCGGTGCGCCAGACCCAGGCGCTGATCGACCAGAAGGCGATCCGCGCGCCCTTCTCCGGCCAGCTCGGCATCCGCCGCGTGCACCTCGGCCAGTACCTCGGCGTCGCCGAGCCGGTGGCCAGCCTGGTGGATGCGCGGACCCTGAAAAGCAATTTCTCCCTGGACGAAAGCACCAGCCCCGAGCTGAAGCTCGGCCAGCCCCTCGAGGTCCTGGTCGACGCCTATCCGGGGCGCAGCTTCCCGGCGCGCATCAGCGCCATCGACCCGCTGATCGGCAAGTCGCGCACGGTGCAGGTCCAGGCCTTGCTGGACAACCCCGAAGGCCTGCTCGCCGCCGGCATGTTCGCCAGCATCCGGGTCTCGCGCAAAGCCGACGCGCCGTCGCTGAGCGTGCCGGAAACCGCGGTCACCTACACCGCCTACGGCGACACCGTGTTCGTCGCCCACCAGGACGGCGACCGGCCGCTCAGCGCCAAGCGCGTCTCGGTGCGGATCGGCGAGCGCTGGGACGGTCGCGTGGAAATCCTCCAGGGCCTCGCCGAGGGCGACCGGGTAGTGACTTCCGGACAGATCAACCTGAGCGACGGGATGGCCGTGGAACCGGTCAAGGAAGACACCCTGAGCAGTGCCGCGCCCCCCGTGCCGGTCGCCGGCCGCTGAAGGAAGCCCGCGATGACCTTTACCGACCTGTTCGTCCGCCGGCCGGTGCTGGCGCTGGTGGTCAGCACGCTGATCCTGCTGCTCGGCCTGTTCTCCCTGGGCAAGCTGCCGATCCGCCAGTACCCGCTGCTGGAAAGCTCGACCATCACCGTCACCACCGAGTACCCCGGCGCCTCCGCCGATCTCATGCAAGGCTTCGTCACCCAGCCGATCGCCCAGGCGGTGTCGTCGGTGGAGGGCATCGACTACCTTTCCTCGACCTCGGTGCAGGGGCGTAGCGTGGTGACCATCCGCATGCTGCTCAACCGCGATTCGACCCAGGCGATGACCGAGACCATGGCCAAGGTCAACTCGGTGCGCTACAAACTGCCCGAGCGTGCCTACGACTCGGTGATCGAACGCTCTTCCGGCGAGACCACCGCGGTAGCCTACGTCGGCTTTTCCAGCAAGACCCTGCCGATCCCGGCGTTGACCGACTACCTGTCGCGGGTGGTCGAGCCGATGTTCTCTTCCATCGACGGCGTGGCCAAGGTCCAGACCTTTGGCGGCCAGCGCCTGGCCATGCGCCTCTGGCTCGACGCCGACCGCCTCGCCGGGCGCGGCCTGACCGCCTCCGACGTGGCCGAGGCGATCCGCCGCAACAACTACCAGGCGGCGCCGGGGATGGTGAAGGGGCAGTACGTGCTGTCCAACGTGCGGGTCAACACCGACCTGACCAACGTCGACGACTTCCGCGAGATGGTCATCCGCAACGATGGCAACGGCCTGGTGCGCCTGCGCGACGTCGGTACCGTCGAACTGGGCGCCGCGGCCACCGAGACCAGCGCACTGATGGACGGCGATCCGGCGGTGCACCTGGGGTTGTTCCCGACGCCCACCGGCAACCCGCTGGTGATCGTCGACGGCATCCGCAAGCTGCTGCCGGAGATCCAGAAGACCCTGCCGCCGGATGTCCGCGTCGACCTCGCCTACGAGACTTCGCGCTTCATCCAGGCCTCCATCGACGAGGTGGTGCGGACCCTGGTGGAAGCGCTGCTGATCGTGGTGCTGGTGATCTACCTCTGCCTCGGCTCGCTGCGCAGCGTGCTGATCCCGGTGGCGACCATTCCCCTGTCGATGCTCGGCGCCGCCGCGCTGATGCTGGCCTTCGGCTTCAGCGTCAACCTGCTGACCCTGCTGGCGATGGTGCTGGCCATCGGGCTGGTGGTGGACGACGCCATCGTGGTGGTGGAGAACGTCCACCGCCACATCGAGGAAGGCAAGTCGCCGGTGGCGGCGGCGCTGATCGGCGCCCGCGAAGTGGCCGGCCCGGTGATCGCCATGACCATCACCCTGGCCGCCGTGTACACCCCCATCGGCCTGATGGGCGGCCTCACCGGCGCGCTGTTCCGCGAGTTCGCCCTGACCCTGGCGGGCGCGGTGATCGTGTCCGGGGTGGTGGCGCTGACCCTGTCGCCGGTGATGAGTTCGCTGCTGCTCCAGGCGCACCAGAACGAGGGGCGCATGGGCCGCGCCGCCGAGTGGTTCTTCGGCGGCCTGACGCGGCGCTACGGGCAGGTCCTGGAGTTCTCCCTGGGCCACCGCTGGCTGACCGGCGGCCTGGCATTGCTGGTGTGCATCAGCCTGCCGCTGCTGTATTCGATGCCCAAGCGCGAACTGGCGCCGACCGAGGACCAGGCCGCGGTGCTCACCGCGATCAAGGCGCCGCAGCACGCCAACCTCGACTATGTCGAACTGTTCGCGCGCAAGCTCGACCAGGTCTACACCAGCATCCCGGAAACCGTGAGCACCTGGATCATCAACGGCACCGACGGACCGGCGGCGAGCTTCGGCGGGATCAACCTGGCGGCCTGGGAAAAACGCGAGCGCGACGCCTCGGCGATCCAGTCCGAGCTGCAAGGCAAGGTCGGCGATGTCGAGGGCAGCAGCATCTTCGCCTTCCAGTTGGCCGCCCTGCCCGGCTCCACCGGCGGCCTGCCGGTGCAGATGGTGCTGCGCAGCCCGCAGGACTATCCAGTGCTCTACCGGACCATGGAAGAGATCAAGCAGAAGGCCCGACAGAGCGGGCTGTTCGTGGTGGTCGACAGCGACCTCGACTACAACAACCCGGTGGTCCAGGTCCGCATCGACCGCGCCAAGGCCAACAGCCTGGGCATCCGCATGCAGGACATCGGCGAGTCGCTGGCGGTGCTGGTGGGCGAGAACTACGTCAACCGCTTCGGCATGGAGGGCCGCTCCTACGACGTGATCCCACAGAGCCTGCGCGACCAGCGTTTCACTCCGCAAGCGCTGGCACGACAGTTCGTGCGCACCCAGGACGGCAACCTGGTGCCGCTGTCGACGGTGGTCCGGGTGGAGCTTCAGGTCGAACCGAACAAGCTGATCCAGTTCGACCAGCAGAACGCCGCGACCCTCCAGGCGATCCCCGCGCCCGGCGTCTCCATGGGCCAGGCGGTGGCCTTCCTCGACGACGTGGCGCGCGGCCTGCCGGCCGGCTTCAGCCACGACTGGCAATCCGACTCGCGGCAATACACCCAGGAAGGCAACACCCTGGTGTTCGCCTTCCTCGCCGCCCTGGTGGTGATCTACCTGGTGCTCGCCGCGCAGTA
The DNA here is from genome assembly GCF_052044465.1 of Pseudomonas sp. 22490. NCBI lineage: Bacteria > Pseudomonadati > Pseudomonadota > Gammaproteobacteria > Pseudomonadales > Pseudomonadaceae > Pseudomonas > Pseudomonas sp. 22490. The sequence goes on from NZ_JBQENS010000022.1 coordinate 118,616, forward strand.
CGAGAGCCTGGCCGACCCGCTGATCATCCTGATCACCGTGCCGCTGTCGATCTGCGGCGCGCTGCTGCCGCTGGCGCTGGGCTACGCGACGATGAACATCTATACGCAGATCGGCCTGGTCACCCTGATCGGCCTGATCAGCAAGCACGGCATCCTCATGGTCGAGTTCGCCAACGAACTGCAACTCCACGAGCGCCTCGACCGCCGCGCGGCGATCCTGCGCGCCGCGCAGATCCGCCTGCGGCCGGTGCTGATGACCACCGCGGCAATGGTCTTCGGCCTGGTGCCGCTGCTCTTCGCCAGCGGCGCCGGCGCCGCCAGCCGCTTCGGCCTGGGCGTGGTGATCGTCTCCGGGATGCTGGTCGGCACCCTCTTCACCCTGTTCGTGCTGCCCACCGTCTATACCCTGCTGGCGCGCAACCACGCGGAAGTCGACAAGAGCCCGCGCAGCCGGCAACTGGCCGAGGCCGATCTGCTGGTGAACAAGGCATGAAGCGCTCCTACCCGAACCTTTCGCGCCTGGCGCTGGCCCTGGCGGTCGGCACCGGCCTGGCCGCCTGCAGCGTCGGCCCCGACTACCAGCGTCCGCAGTCGCCGCCGCCACGCGTCGCCAGCGAGCACCTCGGCGAGTTCTCCGGCGAGCGGCGGGAAGCGCCCTGGTGGAGCTTCTTCGACGATCCGCAACTGGTGCGCCTGGTCGACCAGGCGCTGGCGCGCAACCACGACATCCGCGAGGCCCGCGCCAACCTGCGCAGCGCCCGCGCGCTGTTCGACGACCGCTGGCTCGACCAGTTGCCGCAGGTCACCAGCCAGGCCGGCTACAGCCGCAGCATCGAACAACAGCTGGACTACGACGGCGAGCCGCGCCGGCGCCTGGCGGAGAGCTACCGCGCCGGCTTCGACGCGCAGTGGGAAATCGACCTGTTCGGCCGCCTCGGCCGACTTTCCGACGCCGCCCTGGCCCGCGCCGAAGCGGCCGACGCCGACCTCCGGCTGGTACGCCTGAGCATCGCCGCCGACACCGCCCGCGCCTACTTCGAGATCCAGGGCTACCAGCGCCGGCTGGACGTGGCGCGCGCCCAGGTGCGCAGTTGGCGCGACACCCTGGAGCTGACCCGCAGCAGCCTGCAACTGGGCAGCGGCCTGCCGGAGGACGTGGAGAACGCCCAGGCCAACCTGCTGCGCAGCGAAGCGGCGATTCCGCCACTGACGACCGCGCTGGAGAGCGCCCGCTATCGCCTCGACGTGCTGCGCGGCGAGGCACCCGGCAGCGGCGCGCCGATCCTCGACGGCGCCGCCGCCGCGCCATTGGCGAAGAACCTGCCGCTGGGCGACGTCGACCGCCTGATCCTCCAGCGCCCCGACGTAGTCAGCGCCGAGCGGCAACTGGCAGCGAGCACCGAAGACGTCGGCGCGGCCACCGCCGAACTCTATCCGCGCCTCGACCTGGGCGGCTTCATCGGTTTCTTCGCCCTGCGCAGCGGCGACCTCGGCAGCGCCTCGCGCGCCTTCGAACTGGCGCCCAGCGTCAGTTGGCCGGCGTTCCGCCTGGGCAACGTGCGGGCCCGCCTGCGCGCCGTCGAGGCGCAGTCCGACGCCGCGCTGGCGCGCTACCAGCGCTCCCTGCTGCTGGCCCAGGAGGACGTCGGCAACGCGCTCAACCAACTGGCCGAACACCAGCGTCGGCTGGTCGCCCTGTTCCAGTCCGCGACCCATGGCGCGAACGCCCTGGAGATCGCCAACGAACGCTACCGCGCCGGCGCCGGCAGCTACCTGGCGGTGCTGGAGAACCAGCGCGCGCTGTACCAGATCCGCGAGGAACTGGCGCAGGCGGAGACCGCCTCGTTCGTCAACGTCATCGCGCTCTACAAGGCGCTCGGCTGGGGCAGCGGCGACCTGGAGCCGGGCGCCGGCCAACTGGCCGCCGGCGAAACCGCCGGGGCCAACCGTTGAAAGTTCCGATTCAGGCCCTGGCAGCGACGATCATGCGGGTTTCCATCGGCAGGTCGACGATCCGCTCCACCGCGAAGCCGCCGCGCCCGAGCAGGTCGACCACCTCCTCGGTGGTGCGGTGACGGCCAGCGCAGGCCATGAACAGGTGCACGTCCCAGAGCACCGACATCGGCGACGGCTCGCTGGCCGAGATGGTCCGCTCGATCACCACCACCCGGCCGTCGCCGGCCATCGCCTCGCGGCAATTGCCGAGCAACCGCAGGCTGGCGGCTTCGTCCAGATCGCCGATGATCCGCGACAGCAGGTAGATATCGCCGTTGGACGGCACCTCTTGCAGCATGTCGCCGCCCACCAGGCTGACGCGCTCCCCTGCCAACAGGCTGGAGAGGTTGTCGCGGGCCACGCCGAGGGAACCCTCGCGGTCGAGCATCACGCCCCGGGCGCTGGGCTCGGCCTGCAGGATGGCCTTGGTCAATTCGCCGGAACCGCCACCGACGTCGACGAAGTTACGCCCGCGGAAATCCAGGAGCCTGGGGATCTCGTGGAAGGCCAGGTTGCTCGCCTTCATCGCCAGCAGGAAGCGCCGGCCGGCATCCGGGCAGCGCTTCAGGTAGCTGTAGAAGTCTTCGCCGAACGCCAGCTCGAAGCCTGGGGTACCGCTGAGCAGCGCCTCGCAGGCGGGCGTCCAGGCGGCGTGGAACTCCTCGCCGTAGAACAGCACCATGTCGCGGAAGGAGCCCTCGACATCCCTCAGCAGGTGGCTGGTGGGGGTATTGGCGTAGCCGTCGCGGGTATCGCCCTGGAAGATCTCGAAGGCCACCAGCAGGCGCATCAGTCGATGGATGCGCTCGGCATCGGAACCGACCGCGGCGGCCAGCGTCTCGTCGCTGTCGATCCCGCTCTCGATCAGATCGGCCAGCCCGAGGCGCGTAGCGACGTAGACGCAACGGGACTTCCATTCCCCGGTAACAACTTGTATCAAATTACGCGCAGCAGCAAGATTCGAATTATTCATCTTTTATTCTCTCTCGTTACACATTTCCGTAACCCGAGAAGTACCCAAGCGCTCTATTTCGCACTTCTTGCCCGCTCGGCGAGAAATACCGCAGAACACCCCGGTTCATTCGGAACTTTGAGAAAAAATGCGCTCATCCCCCGGATCAGCGCTCCCTGGATCTCGTTGCGGAAACAACCCTGGAACTTTCCAACTGCCTGTTCCAGAGCCTTTTCCTGCGTACCGAAAGAATAAAATTACAACTTGGCTACAACCTCCGGCATTGCAGGAAGCATCAGCTTAGCAATCCCGCATACCCTGTCTGGCACCTACCAGATCTTGTAGTTGAGCCGGTACGAGCGTTCTGTGTTTTATGCAATCCACATCAGCGACCAGGGATGCTGGCTATTTGAAACACTTCACGGAATGACGCTGAAAGTCTTCGCGACCTCGTCTGTCGCACCTTAACGAAAGCATTGCGAATCCATTACCGACAGGTTTCCAAAAGAAACCCGGGATGAAACTCCTATTGCCTTTCGAAAATTGGAAACGACAGGCGAACATATGTAACGCGAAATTTCACCCTACGTATAAACAATGCGCCCAGCGAATATCGCTCCCTTACCGAGCGACGAACTCCTGCGCGCCAGCGAATAACCGATGCCGCGAGGGAAAAGTTTCTCCGGCATACCTGGAGAGCCCTCTCGGAGGCGGCGCATGAACGGTCAGCGGTACAGGGAAACACCCCTCGACATCGAGCGTCTGCGGCGCCTGAATCGCGCCACGGTGGAGCGCTACATGGCAATGAAGGGGGCCGAACGGTTACAGCGGCACAGCCTGTTCGTCGAGGACGGCTGCGCCGGCAACTGGACCACGGAAAGCGGCGAACCCCTGGTTTTCCGGGGCCATGAGAGCCTCAGGCGGCTCGCCGAGTGGCTCGAGCGCTGCTTCCCCGACTGGGAGTGGCACAACGTGCGGATCTTCGAGACCGAGGATCCGAACCACTTCTGGGTCGAGTGCGACGGGCGCGGCAAGGCGCTGGTCCCGGGGTATCCGCAGGGCTATTGCGAGAACCACTACATCCATTCCTTCGAACTCGAGAACGGCCGGATAAAACG
>NZ_JBQENS010000023.1:0-120385 GCF_052044465.1 Pseudomonas sp. 22490
ACTTTAATGTCAGGAAGCTTAAGCTCTGTTAGTGTTTTGGCTATTCTCTCTCCTCTTGGAAGACTGGTTGAAAGAGCCAGGAATATTTCCAATAACCCATTAAGTCAATCCCTCTACACTGGGCGCACCGATGAGTTTGGCCAAATAGAGTTTGCTTTACGAATGATGCAAGCTGAAACAGGCGCCATAGTAGGTCGCATAGGTGATGCATCAAATCGGCTTAGCGAACACACCCGAGGCCTACTAAAGGATATTGAGTCAAGCAATGTACTTACAGTTGAGCAGCAGGCAGAGACAGATCAAATAGCAACGGCAGTAAACCAAATGGCGGCAAGCATTCAAGAGGTTGCGAGCAATGCACAGCATGCTGCAGATGCGGCCGGAAGAGCAGACACTGAGACGGCATCTGGCCAGCGTCTGGTAGCCCACACAAGCCAGTCAATCACTGCCCCTGAAGGTGAAATTAGGCAAGCCGCTCAGGTTATTCATGAGCTTGAAGGTCAAAGTAACGAGATATCAAAAGTTCTTGACGTTATACGAGGGATCGCCGAGCAAACGAATTTGTTGGCACTCAACGCAGCAATTGAGGCCGCGCGTGCTGGTGAGCAGGGGCGTGGTTTTGCTGTTGTCGCCGATGAGGTTCGCAGTCTTGCTGCTCGCACACAGCAATCGACAACGGATATTCAAAGCATGATCAGCGCTCTACAAGAGCGAGCGCAATCCGCTGTTACAGTCATGGAGCAAAGTAGTCGGCAAGCGCACACGAGTGTAGCTCACGCAGAGGAAGCAGCTACAGCTCTTGATGGAATTGGCCAACGCGTTAACGAAATTACCGACATGAACGCGCAAATAGCGACTGCGGTCGAGCAGCAGGGAGCAGTAAGTGAAGACATAAACCGCAGTATTATCAATATACGCGATGCTGCTGATACCAATGTACAGACCGGGCAGAATAATTTGCAAAGTGCGAAATCTGTCGCTCAGTTAACTAGCGCTCTGAGCGAACTGGCAAAACAGTTTTGGGAAAAACGAGGATAACGCTTTTCAGTATCTCGACAGGGATAACTTACTTTACCATCGGTTATCCCTTTTAGCCGCACAAATTTTAGCCATGGCTTTTCAGGAAGTCAGGGCTATCAGAATGGCCTTAGAAAGCCTAGTCAAAGAGCTGTCACGAGAACACCGTTAGCTTAGCGTACGATTTTTTCCGAATTCTGCGGTTCCCCCTGTAACGACGCCAGCAGCCGATCCGCAACATTGGCGGCCCATACCGCGATCGTCAGGCTTGGCGGCCTGCCGGTCGATTCCGGCAGCGCTGCGGCATCGACCACATAGAGGCCCGGGTTATCGAAAACTTCGCCATTAGCATCGATCACGCCATCGGCGTTTGACGTACCCAGACATGCACCACCTAGCGGCTGCACGGTGAGCGGTGATGCAGGGGCGTAGATTTTTGTGCCTGTTGCACGTTGAATTGTTTCAACTTCGTAGTCGATCTCATGATAGACGCTGCTCTCATTCTTGTCGTAGGTGATTTGGAATTTCCCGCTCTCCATCGTCATCGCGCCGTTATTGTTGTCCTTGCCCAAGGCGACGATGAATGAATTCCGACGCAACCAGCGGCGGAGTATGGCCGGCATGGGAATATCATCGATGCCCTGGATGGCGGCGCGCAGCACCTGCACCGACTTGCTGGGGGAGTCTTTCGACCGGAATGGCCCGGCCAACGGCAACCCCTCGGAGAGATCTTTGGAACTGTTTTCTTTCCAGAAGGCGAAGTATCCGCCATTGGTGCCGAAGCTCATACCGAGCCGTGGCATTCCATCCAGCGCGCCGTCGACATCTCGGCTTTTGAACAGCAGTCGAACTGTGTTCAGGCATCCGGCGGCGAGGACGACGTGCTTGGCGAATACCTTTTCGTCACGTCCTTCCCGGTGGTTGCGATAAAGGATTTCATAGCGCATTCCCTCAGCGCTCGCTTCGCTCAACTTGCGGATGGTCTGCACTTCGCACAGGTCACGGACCTTCAGTCCGCGCTGCATGGCGGGCCAAATCGCGGCAAAGTCCAGTGTCGTTTTGGCACCGGACGGGGACCCCAGCACACTGTTGTTGCGGTAGTCGCATTCCCAGCGATCAATGCCATTGGCATCTGTGACTTTCGATGCGCTGCCTGGTTGCTTCGGAAAGAGCACACCGATGAGTGGACTCGCAAGCCCTGCGGTGGACAGCTCTCCACCGTAATTTGTCTCACTGATGCGGTTCGGACTCTTGTCTTCTTCCGTGGCCGCCCGGGTCTGTAGCAGCGCGATGATCTCGGAATAGTATTTGTCCATGCCAGCTTGCGAGATCTGGGGATGGCGACCGTCCCAGTACGCTGGGTTGGAGGGTTTTGCCAGCATCCCGGCATAGATGTGGCTGCCACCACCCACGTTGGATGAGCAGATCACGTTGATGCCGTTGCCTAGGTACGCTTCAACAAAGCCCTTTGTGTTCAGAACCCATTGTCCCTGGAACAGATGGGACCGAATCGATCTCAGACCGTGGGAAAAAGCCTTTGCTCCTTGCGGCAGCGGTGTCAGATCCGTCATGCCGACTGATCGATTCGGCACCGTATCGCGCCAGGGGCCGCGCTCAAGCATTACGACGTCTCGCCCCGCTTCGGCAAGTCGCTTGGCTGCAATCGATCCACCGAAACCACTGCCGATGACGATTATTTCAACTTTGCTTGCCGGGACTGCATCCAGGGAATTCTCGGTAGATTCTTCGGTTGCAGCCACGGTTTGCGCGCCGGCCGATCTCGCGTATGCAAGCGTCGACAGCGCCCCACCAATCAGCACTATCGCCTCTCTTCGACTCAGGTTTATCTCATCGTCTGTCTCAGATTTACTGTCCATTTCGTCCCCATGAAATTGAATGAGTTCAAGGACCTGTTTGCAATGTGCAACGGCCCATATGGCGATCGCCTGGTTCGCGGCCTGCGCGCGATTCCGGTAGCACCGCAGCATCGGCTAGGCTGATTGGTGCCAGCCTTGTTGAGGATTTCGCGGGCGTGTCGCCTCGTTGTTCATCAACTACAGGTCGTGTCTTTGACTTCAAAGGGGGTCATGGAATGTCTCCGGTGCGTTTGGTGTTAGAACGCCGGAACTATCGACCTTACTATCGTGGGAATGTCAAGAGGCGTGGGAAGGTGTCAAACGAATTGCGCGGCCACACCGGCCAGCAGCGATACGAAGGTGGCCATCATGCCCATGCGACGAAGGGGCATGATCCCGCCAAGCATGCCGACTGCATGGGCGACACGCCCGATCACCAGCGGCCCTGCGATAGCGAAGACAAAGCCCTGCGGCACCCCCCGATACTCTGCGAGCGCGAGCAGGATGAGCACGATTGGCACGTATTCGGTGAAGTTGCCCTGCGCGCGGATGCGGCGCAGCAGCGCCGGGTCATCGCCCGGCCCCAGGGGCTGCTTGACCGCCATGCGACGCAGGGACACGGGAACGCTCAGTGCGATGAGACCGATGGCTGCGAAGGCGGCAACGGTGGAGGTGATGGGAAGCATGTGTATTTCCTTTGCCTAATCAGCGGATGGGCTGGATGTCCGTGACGATGAGCTTCTCGCCATCTTTGTCCGCACCGAATCGCACCTTGTCTCCCGCCTGAACCTTGTCCAGTAAGGTGGCATCACGTGCCTGGAACACCATGGTCATGGCGGGCATATCGAGGTGCTTGATCCGCCCGTGCTTGATGGTGATCTTGCCGGTGGTCTTGTCCACCTTGCGGATCTCGCCGTCGGTGAGGTCTGCACTGGCAGGTGCAGCAGCTTGGTTCGCAGGGGCCGCCTGGGCAAAGGCTCCGGGTGTCCAAGCCGCGGCCGTGACGCTCAGCATCGCGCCGAGCGTCACGGCAAAAATGGCTTTCGATTTCATAGAGTTTTCCTTGGAATGAAACGGTAAATCGCTGTGCGCAGAGTGGTCAGACAATCAATGGCCCGCGTGGCTGGCCGGCTTGCGTACCTGCACCTCGACTTGCGACGTGGACTTGGATGCACGGGGCATGGAGCTGCCTCCGGTGGAAGACGAGCGCACCGGCTCGGTCATCGTCCCTTGGTACTCGGTGGCGACCGTGCCCGGCGGCTGTTGGTACCAGCCCGGATTGCCATAGTCGCCGGGCTTCTGGTCGCGCCGCACCTTGAGCACGCTGAACATGCCGCCCATCTCGACCGATCCGAACGGGCCGTCGCCGGTCATCATGAGCGCGGTGTTATCGGGGATGGGCATTTCCATCTCGGTCATGTCGGCCATGCCGCGCTCGCCCATCACCATGTAGTCGGGGATCAGCTTGGCGATCTTGCCGGCCACGCCGCTGTGATCCACCCCGATCATGGTGGGCACGCTGTGCCCCATGGCGTTCATGGTGTGGTGGCTCTTGTGACAGTGGAACGACCAGTCCCCTTCTTCGTCGGCGACGAACTCGAACTGGCGCATCTGCCCCACGGCCACGTCGGTGGTCACCTCGGGCCAGCGCGCGGCTTTCGGGATCGGTCCGCCGTCCGTACCCGTGACCATGAACTCGTGGCCATGCAGGTGGATCGGGTGGTTGGTCATGGTCAGATTGCCGACGCGGATGCGCACCTTATCGCCCAATCGCACGTTCAGCGAGTCGATGCCAGGGAAGATGCGGCTGTTCCACGACCAGAGATTGAAGTCCAGCATGGTCATGACTTTGGGCGTGTAAGCCCCCGGCTCGATGTCGTAGGCGTTGAGCAAGAAGCAGAAGTCGCGCTGCACCTCGTCGATCAAGGGGTGCTTGGCCTTGGGGTGCGTTACCCAGAAGCCCATCATGCCCATCGCCATCTGCACCATCTCGTCTGCATGCGGGTGATACATGAAGGTGCCGGGGCGGCGCGCCGTGAACTCGTAGACGAAGGTCTTGCCCGGCGGAATGGCCTTCTGCGTCAGGCCCGCCACCCCGTCCATGCCATTGGGCAACCGCTGGCCGTGCCAATGCACGCTGGTGTGCTCGGGCAGGCGGTTGGTGACGAAGATGCGCACGCGGTCGCCTTCGACCACCTCGATGGTCGGCCCGGGGGACTGGCCGTTGTAGCCCCAGAGGTGAGCCTTGAAGCCGGGAGCCATCTCGCGCACCACGGGTTCTGCCACCAAGTGGAACTCCTTGACGCCGTTGTTCATGCGCCAAGGGCAAGTCCAGCCGTTGAGCGTGACGACGGGGTTGTAAGGGAGGCCCGTGTTGGGCGTGAGTGGCGGCATGGTGTCGGCCGAGGTCTGCGTGACCGGCTCGGGCAGCGCCGCCATGGCGACGCGGCTGACGCTGGCTACCGCCACCGTGCCGCCCGCCATTGCAAGAAATTGCCTTCTGGAGTTCATGGCTGTGTCTTTGTGTGGAATCTGTCGAAGAGTTGGCCGGCTTAGTGCCCGGCATCGTCGCTGCTGGCCGGCTGCGGGTTGCCTCCGGCCGCTACGGCGCTAGCCATGGGCCTGCCGATCAGTGCCGCTTGCAGTGCTGCATCGGCCAACCAGAACTGCTGCTCGGCCGTGATGGTCGACATCACCGCACCGACCTGGTCACGTGCGTCGGCCAGCAGGTCGAAAACACCGATCAACATGCCGTTGTAGCGAAGCAGGTTCTCCTCCGAGATGGTCTTGCGCAGCGGCACGACTTCGTCGCGCTGGTGCCGCGCGATGTCGTAGGTCGAGCGGTAGGCCGAATAGCTCTCTCGCACGTTCGATCCCGCCGCGCGCAGCGTGGCATCCAGGCGCTGGGCCGATGCCAGCACCTGGGCCTTGGAGGCATCGCGCTGCAAGTCACCCCAGTCGAACAACGGCAGGCGCACGGAGATTTCGTAGCCTCGCCCGGTGGCCTTGTGTCCATCGGCGTTGTCGAACGTGGTGTTGCGGGTCACGCCAAGTTCCATATCCGTCACGCTGGTGATGCCAGTCAGGCCCCGTGAACGTGCCGAGGCATCGAGTTCGGCCTGGGCCAGCCGCACGTCCAGGCGCGCGCGGCTGGCGGTTTGGCCTACTTCCTCCGGCTGCAATGGCTGCTTGGGCAGTTCGGGCAGGCGTTCAGGCAGCGTCAACTCCTGCGCTTGGACGTCAGTCAGGCCCAGTTGGCGTACCAGTTCCTCCCGCGCTGCCATGGCGGCATGGCGTGCGGATGCGAGCTGGGTGCCCGCGTCGGCGTAGAACGCTTGCTGGCGGGCGCGCTCCAGCTTGCTGAAGTTGCCCACGGCCTGCATACGCCGCGCCAATTCGGCACTGGCCTCTGCGCTCTCGTACACCTGACCGGCATATTGCAGGCTTTGCTGTGCGGCCACCGCGCGCACCCAGGCTTGGCGCACCAGCGTGATCTGATCCACCACGTCGGAAGTCAGGCGCAGGCGCGACTGCTCGATCTGGCGGTCAGCCAGTTCCTTTCGCGCAGGAAGGGTCAGCAAATCCAGTAGTCCGAAGGACAACAAGCGGCCGAATTCCAGTTCGCTGCCTGTGCGCAGCCGCTCGAAGCCGAACACCGGATTGGCGATGCGCCCCCCCTGCGCGGAGCGGGCCGCGTCGGCGCCATGCTGTGCCAGCAGGGCCTGCAACGCCGGGCTATTGGCCAGCGCCAGTTCCACCGCCTGCGGCTGGCCAAGCGGCTGAGCCAGCAGATCGGAAGCCACTTGGCGGCGCTGCGCATGGTCTTCATCCGAGCGAGCCAGGGCCAGACGCCCGCCGGTGAAGCTGGCGGCCTCGTCATTGGTGCGCGACAGGTTTTGCGCCAGGTCCACGCTGGCGCAGCCGGAGAGCGCCGCCAAGGCCAAGGCGGCGAGTGAGAAGCGAGCGCGGGAACGTCGATGGGACGTGGAGTGGATGCTGCTGCTCATGGCTGGGCCCCTGTATGTGCCTCATGCCCGCCACCGTGTGGGGGCAGCACCGGAGCGGTGGCCGCAGGTGCCGTGGATGGCGTCTCCTCTGAGGCTTCTTTGGCATAGCCGCGCCAGCCGCCAATGCGGCCCACGGTGTCGTTCGCTTCGCGCCAGGGCGTGATGGGCTGATCTGCAAACCGCTGGTAGGTGGCGAAAGCCGGTGTATAGGCCAGTGGCGGCACGGTGGGCGACGAGGTCTGCTGCGGCGCTTCTGCATGGGCTGCCACGGCCGCAAGAAGCAGGGCCACCGCGGTGCCTGCATGAGCGGGCCAACGAGAGACGGGTCGGGTCATGGGTGTTGTCTTCCGGGAGTGGTGCGGTGCGTCAATGGCAGCACTGTCACCCTTCCCATCGTGGGAGAGTCAACACCCATCCGAAATAACCTGATCCCGTAAAAAAAATGTTTCATTTCCGCTTGACTCTCCCATGATGGGAAGGATCAAGCTGACGGCATATTGGAAAACAAACTCGGAGATCCCATGGGTACACCCCTGGCGTTCAAGCCCCTCAACGACAGAGTCTCAGCGCCGCAGGCTGATTCGGCTGCTGCTTCTGTGAAGTGGCCCAAGCGGGGCTTCTGGAAGAGCTTGCGCATGACGCTGCGCTTCATCAACCGCCCACCAGGCCCTACTGGCCGCTGGCCCGCACAGCCGCTACCGATCCATGCGCTGACCCGCGCGGAGATTCTTGCGGCGCCTGCGCGCACCTTGTTCCGCTTGGGGCATTCGACCATCCTGCTCAAGCTGCGCAGCGGCTTGTGGCTGACGGACCCGGTGTTTGTCGAGCGAGCGTCGTTCGTTCAGTGGGCAGGCCCCAGGCGCTTTCATGCCCCTCCGATTGGTTTGGACGCGCTCCCGGACATCGAGGGCGTCGTCCTGTCCCATGACCACTACGATCATCTGGACCGCAACAGCATCCTTGCCCTTGCGCCCAAGGTGCGGCACTTCCTGACGCCGCTGGGTGTTGGCGACCGGCTCATCAGCTGGGGCATTGACGCGCGCAAAGTGGTGCAGCTGGGCTGGTGGCAGTCGGCCACGGTCGGGGACACGGCGGGCGGGCTGCAATGCACGGCGACTCCGGCCCAGCATTTTTCCGGTCGAGGGCTGTTCGATGGCGACCGCACACTCTGGGCCTCCTGGGTGCTGGCCGATGGCGATGTCCGCATCTTCTTCAGCGGGGACTCGGGCTATTTCGACGGTTTCAAGACCATCGGCGAGCGCCTGGGACCGTTCGATCTAACGCTGATGGAGGCCGGGGCCTACGACGCCCACTGGCCCCACGTCCATATGTGGCCACCGCAGACGGTGCAGGCCCATATCGACCTGCGTGGCAAGCGCCTGCTGCCAATCCACAACGGAACGTTCGATCTGGGAGGCCATAGCTGGCAGGACCCTTTCGAGCAGATTTCCGCCATGGCGCAGACCCGCGGAATCGGAGTGCTGACCCCGCTCATCGGAGCGCCGATGGACATGCTTCATCCCGATCCCACACCGGCCTGGTGGCGTGATTCGCAGCCCCAAGCCTCTATGCAATTTCATAACAGAGTTCTCTCATGACCACCTCTCTCACTGCCACAGTTCCGATGGAGTTCAAGCTCCCCATCGAAGGAATGACCTGCGCGAGCTGCGTTTCGCGCGTCGAAAAAGCGCTGAACACGTTGCCCGGCGTGGAAAGTGCCACCGTGAACCTCGCCACCGAAGAAGCCACCGTTCGCGCCTCCGGCGTGGATGCAGCGGCACTGGCGGGCGCTGTCCGCAAGGCCGGCTACGAAGTTCGCGCCGACGAGATCCAGCTTCAGATCGAAGGCATGACCTGCGCGTCCTGCGTGTCGCGCGTCGAGAAAGCGCTGCTGCAGGTCCCCGGCGTGTCCGCCGCGTCGGTGAACCTCGCGACCGAGAAGGCCACCGTCACTGCGCTCTCCGGGGTGTCGTTCGCGACGCTGGCGGCCGCCATCGACAAGGCCGGCTATGTCGCCAAGCCGGTCGAGGGCGCTGCCACTCCCCAGACCGCCAAGCGCCTTCCCGAATGGTGGCCGGTTCTCGTGGGCGCGTTGCTGACGCTGCCGCTGGTGCTGCCCATGGCGCTGCAATTGTTCGGCCTGGACTGGATGCTCGATGGCTGGACCCAGATGGCGTTGGCCACGCCGGTACAGTTCTGGCTGGGCGCGCGCTTCTACCGTGCCGGCTGGAAGGCCGTGAAGGCCAGGACTGGCAACATGGATCTGCTGGTCGCGCTGGGCACGAGCGCGGCCTACGGGCTGTCGGTCTATCTGCAATGGAAGCATTCGGGCCACGGCATGCCCCACCTGTATTTCGAGGCCTCGGCCGCGGTCATCACGCTGGTGCTGCTCGGCAAATGGCTCGAAGCCCGCGCCAAGCGGCAGACCGCCGATGCCATCCGCGCGCTCAATGCCCTGCGGCCCACGGTTGCGCGGGTTCTGGTCGATGGGGTTGAAGTCTCTACGCCGGTGGAACAGGTGGCGGTGGGCGACGTCGTCGTCGTGCGCCCCGGTGAACGGATGCCGGTCGATGGCGAGGTGATCGACGGACGCAGCCACCTGAACGAATCGCTCATCACCGGCGAGAGCCTGCCGGTGCCCAAGGCGGTCGGCGACAAGGTGACCGGCGGCTCGGTCAACGAGGAAGGCGTGCTGCAAGTCCGCACGGCGGCCATCGGCGCTGAAACCACGCTGGCCCGGATCATCCGCATGGTGGAGTCGGCGCAGGCAGCCAAAGCGCCGATCCAGCGTGTTGTCGACCGGGTGAGTGCGGTCTTCGTGCCGGTCGTCCTCGGGGTGGCGTTGCTGACCTTCGTCGGCTGGCTCCTGTACAACGGCGGCGACGTGGAACAGGCATTGATCAGCGCGGTGGCGGTGCTCGTCATCGCCTGCCCTTGCGCACTCGGCCTGGCCACGCCCACGGCGATCATGGCCGGCACCGGTGTGGCTGCCCGTCAGGGCATTCTGATCAAGGATGCCGAGGCGCTGGAAGTGGCGCACTCGGTCACCACCGTGGCCTTCGACAAGACCGGCACGCTGACCGAAGGCAAGCCGTCGCTGGTTGCCATCGAAGCGATGGGAGACGTGCATCCCGATGAAGTGCTGCAGCTCGCCGCCGCGCTCCAGCAGACCAGCGACCACCCGCTCGCGCATGCGGTGATGGAGAAGGCCCGGGCGCAAGGCGTGGCGGTCGAGTCCGCACGAGAGGCGCAGGCCCTGCCCGGCCGGGGCGTGCAGGCCGTCGTGGGCGGCCAGCACATCCTGCTGGGCAGCACGCGGCTGATGAACGAGGAAGGCGCCAACCCGGGCGCGCTGCTGGCCGAGGCGCTGCGCCTCGAAGGCGAAGGGCGAACCATCTCTTGGCTGCTGGAGCGGGACGGCGACCTGGTCCGCGTGCTGGGGCTGCTGGCCTTTGGCGACACGATCAAGCCCTCGTCCTACGCTGCCGTGGCACGGCTGCGCGAGCTGGGCATCCGCACGGTGATGCTGACGGGCGACAACCAGGGCAGCGCGCGCGCCGTGGGCCGTGAACTGGGCATCGATGACGTCCGCGCGGAACTGCTGCCGGGCGACAAGGCGGGCATCGTGCAGGAGCTGCGCCAGCAGGGCCGCATCGTGGCGATGGTCGGTGACGGCTTGAACGACGCTCCGTCCCTTGTGGCGGCAAACGTCGGCCTGTCGATGTCGACCGGCACCGATGTGGCGATGGAAGCGGCAGGCATCACCCTCATGCGCGGCGATCCGCGTCTGGTGGCCGATTCGTTCGACGTCTCCCGTCGCACCTACTCGAAGATCAAGCAGGGGCTATTCTGGGCCTTCGCGTACAACGTGCTGGGTATTCCGCTGGCCGCGCTGGGTATGCTCAGCCCGGTGATTGCAGGCGCGGCCATGGCCTTCAGCAGCGTGAGTGTGGTCACCAATGCCCTGATGCTGCGGCGCTGGCGCGGTGCTGCGACCGGCACCAACGGCAGCGGCCAGAATCAAGAAGAAGGAGCCTGACGATGAACATCGGTGAAGCCTCTACCGCCTCGGGCGTCTCGGCGAAGATGATCCGGCACTACGAAGACATCGGTCTGCTGCCCCCGGCCAGCCGCACCGATGCCGGCTACCGCCAGTATGGCGACAAGGACGTCAGCAAGCTGCGCTTCATCCGCCATTCCCGCGACCTGGGTTTCTCGCTGGACCAGATCAGTGCCTTGCTCGATCTCTGGCAGAACCGCAAACGATCCAGCCGCCAGGTCAAGGACTGGCGGAATCGCACATCGCCGAGCTGGATCAGAAAGTGCGGGAGCTTCAGGAGATGAAGGCCATGCTCGAATACCTCGTGCGCTCGTGCCACGGCGACGACCGGCCGGACTGCCCGATCATCGAATCGCCGGCATCTGAAACCACCGGGAACCCCGAAAAAGGCGGCGGCGACCGTAGCCGCCGCGGCAAGCGCCACCAGCTTGTTCCTTAGATTTCCCGGGGTCTCGCACCCCCCAGGATCAGGTCGCCCGCGCCAAGCACTGGAGGCTTGGCGCCTGCCTTACCGTGTCAACCGCCTACCGCCCGGCGATTCCACGGCATGCGCATCAAGACCCGAGCCATGCCGCAGAAACCGGATACCCCGGCAAATATAAAGCCGGCTCCGACAAAGCCCGACAACACGTGGAACCACGGCGAGACCGTCGCGCCCAGGACTGCTCCCAGCACGATCAAGGTGCCCGCCGTGATCTGCACCTGCCGCTGCAACTCCATCGGCTGGGACGCATCTGCGACCACAGGGAGCCCGGCCTTCTTCCAGGCATCGAGCCCGCCTTCCAGCACATAGGCGTCGCAGGCCGCGCACGCGCTCAACGTCTGGGCGTTGACCTGCGTCCGATTGCCGGATCGGCAATGGAAGATCACGCCGCCGGCAGCGTCCAGGGGGGACGCGCCTTTCAGATGCTCCATGGGCACGTGGCGGGCGGCAGCAATGTGCTCGCGCGCATGCTCGTCCGCGCCGCGAATGTCGATCAGGACAGCCCCTTGGCTGAGAAGGTCGCGGGCTGCTTGGGGAGAAATGGGCTTCAAGGACATGGCAGATAACTCCGGGTGGTCAGGGACAGAAGATGGTCTTGAGCGTGGAGATGAGGGTGGCTACATCCGGGTTGTCGATCCGGTAGTACAGCGTCTGCGCCTCCCGGCGGAACGTGACCAGGCCTTCCTCGCGCATCTTGGCCAGATGCTGAGACAACGCGGATTGGCTCAGGGGTACGTGCTCATGCAGCGCGCCTACCGACATTTCGCCGTGCTCGATCAGCAGGCACAGCAACAGCAAGCGATGCTCATTGCCCACCGTTCGCAGCAGGACGGCCGCCTGAGCGGCCCCCTCCTGAAAGAACTGCTTGTCTCTCATCTTTGCAACCATGGACGCTTTATTTCGTATTTCGCTAAATTAGCACATTCTTATGTAATAGCAATACCCCTCCGTTCTCACCGGGCTTGCGGTGCCTTTTTCTTACGATGGTCGGCGGGCATGTGCCGCCGGAGGGTTACTTGCGGGACTTGGGCTTCCCGGCAAACAAGCGAGCAGTGCGTAGGGCCAGATAGCCGATGAACAGGTTGGCCGCGACAAACACCGGCAGCGCCAGGACTTGCGCCGCACCAACACCCGACTGTGCCAGGTGCAGGCCTGTGACCGTCGCTGCGGCTACGCCGAACGTGTAGGCCCAGTAAGTGGGAATGAAGGGCTGCGCCCCCAGCCAGGGGCCCAGGCGCAGGCCGAGCAGCAGCTGAAAGAGCCCATAGCCCCATAGCATGAGCAACCAGTGGTCCGTGCTTCCCGGAGACAATGCCAGCCACGCCATCGCGCAGACGACGGGCGGCGCGAACTGGATGCCGATCAGGGGGCGCTGAGGCGTGGGCACTGAGGACGAATGCCAAAGCCGATGGATGACCAGCGATTCGAGCGCCAGCCATGAGAACAGTCCCGCTCCCAGGAACAGCCATCCCCAATCCGGCTGACCTAGCGCCCCCAATGCTGCCGCACTGACGAAATTGCCGGCGACGGTCGGCAAATACAGGGTCGGCACCATGTCTACCGTGTTTCTCCCGCCTTGCCAGAGCAAGCCGGTGTGCCAAAGGCAGAAGCCCAGGTGCCACGCGATCCCCGCGATCGTCAGAAGCCATGCCAGGATGCTTGAGTACGGGAGGACCGCGATGGCGATAAGCAAAGTGGAAACCGCCAGCAAGGCAGGCGTGCCTCCTTGCACCGGGTGAAGGAACTCGGCTTTCACGACCTCGAAGCGCCTGATTGCCTGCCACAGATAGCCAATGATCAGGACGAACCAGACCAGACCCGCGATCGCAATGACCGTCTCACCCACAGCGCCCGGCAAACTCCATCGCTGCGCCGCGATACGCCAAGCCTGCCCGAGACCTGCCAGACCCAGGACGACCCCGAAGTACGACGCCGGGATTTGCGCCTGTCTTATACCCATATGCCGAATCACCGAAGGAATTCTTGCCCCCTGAAATGCCACACAAACCCGAAAGAGCATGCGGGCCGCCATGAACGGAGACAGCTGCCAACCGCGCGCGCTCCCTTCGACGTTCCTATTCAAGCTGGCGTTTATTGTTCGCCGACCTCCCTCGCTGGACAAACGAGATAAAGTTTCTCCCGCCAAAAGAAATCATTTCCCGGTAGCTTTGAACACTCGTGCGCAGCTGCTGATCCGCCGAGCTGCTGGTGCCGGCCGCCGGGAAAGCCGCCGAGGCAGCTTCTGCTTCAATCGGCCATCACCTCTCCCAGGCGCACCGGGCGCGCGGGAGCCCATTCGGGGTTGAACCGCATCGGCCCCGGCGGAAACAACAGCACCACGGTCGAGCCCAGCAGGAAGCGCCCCATCTCCTCGCCTTGCTTCAGGCTGATGCGACGGTCGGGATAGCTCCAGTGCCGCACGCTGCGGCCGTGGGGTGGCCTGACCACGCCGTGCCAGACCGTCACGATGCTGCCGACGATGGCGGCGCCCACCAGCACCATAGCGAAGGGGCCATGCGGCGAGTCGAAGTGGCACACCACACGCTCGTTGCGCGCGAACAGCGCGTCGACGCCGCGCGTCGTGGCCGGGTTGACCGAAAACAACTCGCCTGGCACGTAGCTCATCGAAAGCAGATGCCCGTCGCACGGCATATGGACGCGGTGATAGTCGCGCGGGCTGAGGTAGAGGGTCGCGAAAGCCCCACGCTCGAACCTGCGTGCCAGCACCTGATCGCCAGCCAGCAAGGCGCCGATGCTGAAGGATTTGCCCTTGGCCTGGAGTAGCTGGCCACGTTCGATGCGGCCGAACTGACTGATCGCTCCATCGACCGGGCAGATCAATTGCGCCGTCGCCACCGGACGCACGCCGGGCCGCAGCGCACGAGTGAAAAAGGCGTTGAAGGTCTCGTAGGCTCCAGGGTCACTCGACGCCGCGTCCGCCATATCGACGTCGTAGTGGGCGATGAAACGCCGAATCACCCATTGCGTCAGTGCGCCCGCGCGCTTGTGCGCGAGTACGCCGAGCATGCGGGTGATGAAGCGCTTGGGCAGAAGATGCTGCGCTCGGACGAACACACGTTCGGACAAGCGGGGCTTCATGCCGGTGTCTGGCGCATGCCCGGTCATATGGCCGCCACCTCCGTGAGCAGCCAGTCGCGGAAGGCCACCAGTCGCGGCAGGCTCGCGCACCCGGGCCGATAGACGATGTAGTAGGCCATCGCAGACATGACGCTGATCTCGGGGAACAGCCGGACCAGGCGCCCGCTCGCCACGTCGTCGCGCGCCATCACGCTGCGCGCGAGCGCGACGCCTTGCGCCTCGATCGCGGCCTGCAGAACCGCCGCGGAATTGTTGATCTTCATGGCGCGCCGTGTGGCGGCCCCCGTCACGCCGACTTTCTCCATCCAGGTCTCCCAGGTGGGGAAGCCCGCATGACCGTCCATCGACAGGTCGTGGATCAAGGTCTCCCGTAACAGATCGGCGGGCGCGCGCAAGTCCCGGTTCCGACGCAGCAACTCGGGCGAACATACGGGGTAGACCTCCTCGTCCATCAGCTTGTCGGCCACCAGGTCTGGCCACATCCCCAGGCCATAGCGCACGCCGATATCCACCCCTTGCGCGATGAAATCCACGGGCTTGAGGTTGGTATCCAAGCGCACATCGGTATCAGGCCATGCGCTATGAAAGCGCTCGATGCGCGGCAGCAGCCACTTGGCGGCGAAAGCCGGGCTCACCGCAACGGTCAGCACGCCGCTGGCCGACCCTTCCTTGAGCCGTTCCAGCCCGAGGCCCAACCGATCGAAGCCTGCTCGGATGTCGGGCAGGGCGCGCTGCGCCACTTCGGTGGCAACCAGCCTGGATCGTCCGCGGTTGCCGCGATGGAACAGCGGTGTGCCCAGCCATTCTTCGAGCGCGCGAACGAGTTGGCCGACGGCAGCAGGCGTCACGTTCAGTTCGGCCGCCGCAGCGGAAAAGCTCTGGTGGCGGGCAGTCTCCTCGAATGCTCGCAATGCGTTGAGGTGGGCAGGCGATTTCATTTCATTAAAGTTTTTCTTTTAGATATGAACACTTTAAATGATTTGTCGAGACAAGGAAACCAAGAAAAAATATCACTTATAGAACAGGCCAGACGCTGCCTAGCTCGCGATGGCCGTTGGGCACCGAAAAGACAACGTGGCAGTAGAAGTTTTTCTTCCCGTTTCAGCCCCATCTCCGAACCTGCCACCTCGGCGGGGCAACAGTCAAAGAGGTTTTCACATGAGTCATCAATTCGACGGAAAGAAGCTCCTGGTCGTCGGGGGCACCAGCGGCATGGGCATGCAGACGGCCCGGGTGGTGCTGGCCCAGGGCGGCAGCGTGGTGATCGTCGGCAATCGCCCGACGAAGACCGAGGAAGCGCGCGAGGAACTGTCGAGCCTCGGCCCGGTCGCCGCAGTGACGGCCGACCTCTCCAGCGACGCAGGGCTGGCCGCGCTGCTCAAGGCCATCGACGAACAACATGCGGACATCGACCTGCTGGTCAACGCCGCCGGTGTGTTCTTCCCCAAGCCCTTCCTGGAGCACTCCGACGCTGACTACGACCAGTACATGAAGTTGAACAAGGCCACCTTCTTCATCACGCAGAAGGTCGCCGCCAACCTCGTCGCCAAGGACCGTCCCGGCGCCATCGTCAACATCGGTTCGATGTGGGCGAAGCAGGCCATCGCGGCCACCCCCTCGTCGGCCTACTCGATGGCCAAAGCGGGTCTGCATTCGCTGACCCAGCACCTGGCGATGGAACTGGCACCCAAGCACATCCGCGTCAATGCGGTGTCGCCGGCGGTGGTGCAGACGCCCATCTACGAGGGGTTCATCCCGAAAGCCGAAGTGCATGACGCGCTGCAAGGCTTCAACAGCTTTCACCCGATCGGCCGCGTGGGCACCCCGCAGGACGTCGCCGAAGTGGTTGCCTTCCTGCTCTCGGACAAGGCGGGCTGGGTCACGGGCGCCATCTGGGACGTGGATGGCGGCGTGATGGCCGGCCGCAATTGATGCACGGCGGGCAAGCCCCTGGCGCTTGCCCCACCTGCGCTCGTTTCTGTCAACCAACCTAGCAAGGAGAAATGCACATGGTCTATTTGCAAATCACCCTCAAGATCGCCGAAGCCAACCGGGCTGCGGCGGCTGGCATCTACCAGAAGTACAAGGGGCCGTTCCTCGACACCGTTCCCGGTGCCGAGTCCAAGGAACTGCTGGTGCGCAACGAAGACGTGCAGGTACTGCATGGCTTCGATACCCAGGAGAACGCGAGCGCCTATCTGCAGAGTGCGCTGTTCACCGCGGACGTGGTCGGTGGCCTCAAACCGCTGCTCGATTCCGACCCCGACGTGCGCATCTACCAGATTGCTTAATGTCCCTCGTCGCCGGGTGCGCAAACAGCGCATCCGGCATTTTTCTGTCAAGGAAAGGTTGATCTCATGATGCAAGACTGGAATGCCTATCGCGGCATGCTGATGGAACGGGTGGGCGAATACGCCCAGCAGAGCCCGGCGGTGATGCAGGCGCTTGGCGCCCTCAGCGGAGTCGTCGAACAAGGCGGGCACCTGACGCCAAAGATCCACGAACTGATCGCGCTGGCCGTGGCGGTGACGACCCGTTGCGATGGCTGCATTGCGGTCCATACGCAGAAGGCAGTCGAGCACGGCGCGACCCTGGAGGAAATCTCCGAGGCTCTGGGCATCGCTATCGCACTGAATGCCGGCGCTGCACTGACCTACACGGCTCGCGTGCTCGACGCCCACGCGCAACTGCCCAAACAGTAAACCCATCGGCGAACGGAAGGCAGGCCCGCAGACCGGGCCTGTACGTCGTTCCCGCCGCGACAGGAGCCCTGCCCATGCGCATCAACGCAGATTTCTCGCGCCGAGCCATCGTGACGCCCGAGCAGTACCAATGGGTCGCCTCCCCCCAGGGAGGCGTCGAGCGCATGATGCTCGATCGCATCGGCGCGGAGAAAGCCCGGGCCACCAGTATCGTGCGCTACGCACCCGATTCGCGCTTCCCGCATCACCCTCATCCGGGCGGGGAGGAGATTCTGGTTCTGTCGGGGGTCTTTTCCGAAGACGACCGGCACTATCCGGCAGGCTGGTACTTGCGCAATCCACCCGGCTCCAGCCATGCCCCGTCCAGCCACGAGGGCGCAGACATCTTCGTCAAGCTCTGGCAGATGCAGCCTGGCGAGCAGCGCAACGTGCGCATCAACACGCACGACCCGGCCGCATGGCAGCGCCGGGATGGCCGCGAGGTCTGCCCGCTGTTCTCGGATGCTTTCGAGCGTGTCAGCGTGCAACGCCTGGCACCCCTTGAAGCGTTGCTGACCGACTCGGCCGATGGCATCGAGCTGCTGGTGCTGACCGGCGAAGTCATCACCGATGGCCAGTCTTGCGAGCGTGGAAGCTGGGTGCGTCTGCCTGTCGGTGAGCGCCCCGAGATCACCGCTGGCACGCACGGCGCCACCGTCTATCTCAAGACCGGACACTTGGCCGCTGCGGTGCAGGGGGTCTAACGGATGCAGCCCACACGCATTGCCATCATCGGCGGCGGCCTCAGCGGCCTTTATGCCGCCATACTGCTGGAGGCCCGCGGCATTCGGGACTATGTGGTGCTGGAGGCTCGCGAGACCTTCGGTGGCCGCATCGTTTCCTGGCCGGACGCATCTCGTCCCCACGAGGAAGCGATTGGGAAGCTGCCCATCGCCGGGCGCTTCGATATGGGGGCAACATGGTACTGGCCGGCCATGCACCCGGAGCTGCAACAGCTTGTGGCGCAGCTTGGCCTGGAGACCGTCGTGCAGCATGAAAACGGCGACATGTTGATCGAGCGCTCCAGGACACATGCACCGAGCCGCGTCGATGGGTTCGTCTCCGCGCCGCCCGCGCTGCGCCTGGCGGGCGGCATGGCCGCGTTGGTCGACGCCATCCGCGCCCGCCTGCCTGCTGACAGGCTCCTGGCCGGCCACCAGGTCACGCACCTTCAGCACCAGGGCGAACGGATCGAGGTCCAAACCCGGGATGCGTTGGGGCAAGTCGTTTCCCGCCATGTCGCCCATGTCCTGCTGGCGATACCGCCTCGGCTGGCGGCCAACACCATCGACTTCGCACCGACCCTGCCCGACGCGCTGCAACGGCAGTGGCAGGCATGCGGGACCTGGATGGCGCCGCATGCCAAGTACGTCGCCGTCTACGACACGCCGTTCTGGCGCGAGCAAGGGCTGTCCGGCGAGGCGCGCAGCGCCGTCGGGCCGATGGGCGAGATCCACGACGCCTCGGCCGAGGGTGGCGATGCCGCGCTGTTCGGGTTCCTGGGTGTGAGCGCGCAGATCAGGCAGCAAACGCCGGAGGCGGTCCTGCTTTCCCATTGCCGGGCCCAGTTTGTCCGGTTGTTTGGCGAGCAGGCGGCACGGCCCAAGGCAGAATTCCTGAAGGATTGGACCAGCGACCCGCGCACCGCGGTCGCCGCCGACGCGCACCCGGATGTCGACCACCCGACCCCGCCTCCCAGGACACCACACGATGGCACCTGGGAAGGCCGGCTCGTCGGCATTGCCAGTGAGTGGTCGCCGCATTTCCCCGGCTACGTGGCCGGGGCCGTCGAGGCGGCACGCCTCGGGGTCGAAGCGCTGTTGTCCCCCCACACGGCGGCGTCCATCCTGAATTGAGAAAGGAAGCATTGATGTTCGATTTCGACGAGGTCATCGACAGGCGCGGCACCAACTCCATGAAATGGGAGCATGGTCGCCAGTTCCTCACGCCCGAACAGCGGGCCGCCGACCCGCTACCGATGTGGGTGGCCGACATGGATTTCCGGGTGGCGCCGCCGATCCTCGATGCCCTGCGCGAGCAGGTGGAGATGGGGGTACTCGGTTACGGCGGTACGCCGGACAGCTACCGTGAAGCCGCCGTGGACTGGCAAATGCGCCGCTTCGGCTGGCAGGCCCGCCCGGAATGGCTGGTGCAGTCCCCGGGCGTCATCAGCGCGCTCAACATGGCGGTTCAGGCGTTCACACAGCCGGGCGACCACGTGCTGGTACAGACCCCCGTCTACTTCCACTTCCTGCACGATGTGGTCAACAACGGCCGTCGCTTGGCCCTGGCGCCGCTGACGCTGGAAGCTGGACGCTATCGCTACGATCCCGAGGTCTTCGAGGCCGCCATCCAGCCGAACACCCGGCTGTTCATTTTGTGCAACCCGCACAACCCGACCGGCAATGTCTGGACGCGCGAGGAACTGCTGTCGATGGCGGCGATCTGCGAGCGTCATGGCATCCTGATCGTCTCCGACGAAGTGCATCAGGACCTGGTGTTCGGCGAGGGCCGACGGCATGTACCGCTGGCGATGCTGGATGACGGGGTCGCGCTCAACACCATCGTCTGCACCGCGCCCAGCAAGACGTTCAACATCGCCGGCCTGTCCTGCGCCAACATCTTCATTCCCAACGCACGCCACCGGCAGCGTTTTTGGACGCAGTGCGAGCGCAACGGCGTGTTCCTCGTCAACACGATGGGCACGGCGGCCTGTGAGGCGGCGTACCGGCATGGCGAGCCGTGGGTCGACGCCATGCTCGACTACGTGCGCGGCAACCAGCGCTACTTTGCCGCGCAGGTCACCGCGCTGGGGCTGCCCCTGACCATCACGCCGACCGACGCGCTCTACCTGGCGTGGGTGGACTTCAGAGCACTCGGCATGCCACCGGTCGAACTGCATGACTTCCTGCTGCGGCGCGCCCGACTCTGGCTCGACCCCGGACACAAGTTCGGCGCACCCGGTGAAGGTTTCATGCGCATCAACCTGGCCTGCCCTCGCAGCGTGGTCGACGAGGCACTGCACCGCCTGGCCTCGGCCCTTTCCTGAAGCCGCCTGCCTATTTCAACGACAACAAAGTTTGGAGCAATGACCATGAAGACTACCTATCGTGCGATGCAAGTAACCCGGCCTGGCGTCCTTGAACTGGCGGAGCGCCCGACGCCTGCGCCCGGCGTCGGAGAGGTACTGATCGAGGTCGAAGCCTGCGGTATCTGCGGTGCCGAT
Source organism: Pseudomonas sp. 22490 (assembly GCF_052044465.1). Lineage (NCBI taxonomy): Bacteria > Pseudomonadati > Pseudomonadota > Gammaproteobacteria > Pseudomonadales > Pseudomonadaceae > Pseudomonas > Pseudomonas sp. 22490. Next base: position 20,491 of record NZ_JBQENS010000023.1, read on the forward strand.
ACCGGCGACATCGAACGCGCCGATCCCACGCTGCAACCGCCGCGCGTACCTGGTCATGAAGTGGTCGGGCGCATCGCGGCGCTCGGCGAGCACACCCCGTCCAACTGGAAAGTGGGGCAGCGCGTGGGCGTGGGCCGCTTGGGTGGTCATTGTGGCGAGTGCGTCCAGTGCCGCCAGGGCCGCTTCCAGCTCTGCCAGAACCAGCCCGTCCTCGGCGCCACCTGCGATGGCGGCTACGCCGAGATGATGCTGGCACGCGCCACGGGATTGGTTTCGATTCCAGACGAACTCGACGCCGATGAAGCCGCCCCGATCCTGTGCGCAGGCATCGCCACCTTCAACGCGCTCAAGAAATGCGGCGCAGAGGCTGGCGATACGGTGGCCATCCTGGGCATCGGCGGCCTGGGGCACATGGCGCTTCAGTACGCACGAAGGATGGGGTTCAAGGTCATCGCCATCGGACGAGGCCGCGACATCGCGGAAGACGCGCTGACGCTGGGGGCTCACCTCTACATCGACACCCGTGAGGAAGACGCGGCAGCCAGGCTCAAGAGCATGGGTGGCGCGCGCGCCATCGTCACGATGATCGACCACGCGGAGACGGTATCGGCGCTGCTGGCTGGCCTGGCGCCCGAAGGGCGGCTTGTCGTGCTCAACCCCGGCAAGGAGCCCCTGCTGGTGCCCGCCGGCCTGCTGGTCGGCGGGCAGCGCAGCATCCTGGGCTCGATCACCGGCACGCCTTACGACAACGAGAAGACCCTGAGTTTCAGCGTTCTGGCGGACGTGCGCCCCTGGATCGAAACCATGCCCCTGGAAGACGCCCAGGACGCCTACGTGCGGATGAAATCCGGCGACGTCAAGTTCCGCATGGTGCTGACCATGAATCAGTCCCACTGAGGCATGCGCCCAAAGTTTCAATTAATGCTTGCCAGATAGGCTCTGCGAGCCTTTTCCCGAACGATATCCACCGGAGGCTTCCATGTCTTTACGATCTCTCGCACCAAAACTCTTTGGCATCATCGCCGCCGTTTCCCTTTCAGCCTGCGCGGCACTTGGCACGCAGACCGAATCAGGGACAGTGGCGGCCCAAGGCGCTCATCCCGTCAGCTTCGAGCAAATCCGCAATGCGACCGTCAAGGTCAGCTATGGCGACACCACTTTCCTGATCGACCCGATGCTGGCGGAGAAGGAAACCTATCCCACCGCGCCGGGTGCCTTCAACGACCACCTGCGCAACCCGCGCGTCGATCTCCCCACCAGCATCGACAAGGTGATCGAAGCCGATGCGGTCATCGTCACCCACCTGCATTTCGACCATTGGGACGAAGCGGCAAAGAAGCACATCCCCAAGGACATACCCATCTTTGCGCAGAATCCCGAGGATGCCGAAAAAATCCGGGAGGCCGGATTCCGCGATGTCCGTGTATTCGGCGAGGGCACCGAGTTCAATGGCGTGCGCCTGACGAAAACCAGCGGCCAGCATGGCAGCGATGCCGCCATGGCCGTGCGCGGCCCACAGCTCGGCAAAGTGTCCGGCGTGGTGTTCCAGCGCCCTGGATTCAAAACGCTCTACCTCGCTGGCGATACGGTGTGGAACCGGCACGTTGAGACCGCACTGGCGACCTACAGGCCGGAAGTCATCGTCCTGAACACCGGCTACGTGCGCTTCAAGGGCCTGGACGGCGCCATCATCATGGGCAAGGAAGATCTCCTCAAAGCGAGCAGGGCCGCACCCACCGCCTACATCATTGCAAGCCATATGGATGCGCTGAGCCATGCCACCCAATCACGCAAGGAACTGGCCGAGTTCATCGCCGAGAAGCAACTCGACCCGAAGCGCGTGCTGATTCCCGAAGACGGGCAAAGCTATACGTTCTAGCCCCGCCCATCGGCATTCCCCAGGTTCATGAATGCCGCGACACGTTGCATGAACCATGCGAAACACCCCTTGTACAGCCGCTTGGCACAAGGCGGTGTTTCGCCACTTCTATTGACTGGATTCTTGATCTACCCCCGAGTCGCCCATGCCAAGTCCCCACGCCGTCGTATCGAACACCCCCACGCTTGAACTCTCCGAACGCGATCAACGCGGCAACATCATCCGGCTCACCGTGGCTCAGGCGTTGGCCGGAGCCAATTCGGTGGTGGTCTATGCCACGGGCGCGATCATTGGCCATATGCTGGCACCGAGCAAGGCGCTGGCTACGCTGCCGATTTCCATCTTCGTGGTCGGCATGGCCGCTTGCATCCTTCCGGCGGGAGCCATCGCCAGACGTCATGGCCGTCGTGCGGCTTTTCTTGCCGGCACAGGCGGAGGGGTGCTGACCGGGCTGCTGGCAGCGTTGGCAGTCATGCTGGGATCGTTCTGGCTGTTCTGCCTGGCCACCTTCTTTGGCGGCGCCTATGCGGCGGTGGTGTTGTCGTTCCGCTTCGCAGCAGCGGATGGTGTCGCCGCACCGCGGCGGGCACGGGCGTTGTCCTTCGTGATGGGAGGTGGCGTGGTGGCGGGGGTCGTGGGACCGCAGTTGGTCACCCACACCATGTACCTTTGGCCAGCGCATATGTTCGCAGCCACGTTCGTCGCCCAGGCGATCGTGGCGGCGCTATCGGCCATCGTCCTGTACGGCGTGCGCCTGCCCATGCCTTCCGCCGCGGAGGTCGCGGGAGGTCGGCCGCTGGGCACCATCGCGCGCCAACCGTTGTTCATCATCGCCGCCATTTGCGGCGCGGTTTCCTACATGCTGATGAACTTCCTGATGACGGCCGCGCCATTGGCGATGCAGATGTGCGGACACTCGCAGGAAAGCTCCAATCTGGGTCTGCAGTGGCACGTCATTGCCATGTATGCCCCTAGCTTTTTCACAGGGCGACTGATCACGCGCTTCGGCGCTGGTCGTGTCGTCGTTGCAGGCCTGCTGCTTACCGGGCTGTCCGCCGCCGTGGGGTTGCTGGGAGTCGATGTCGCCCATTTCTGGCTCACCCTGGTCCTACTGGGCATAGGCTGGAATTTTGGTTTCATCGGCGCCTCTGCTTTGGTGCTGGAATGCCATCGTCCTGAAGAAAAGACACGGGTGCAGTCTCTCAACGACTTCATCGTATTCGGCACCATGGCGGTGGGCTCTTTTGCCTCAGGCAGTCTTCTGGCGGCCTACGACTGGTACACCGTCTTGTGGGTGTCGTTCGTTCCGCTCGCGATAGCTCTGGTCGCTCTGTTTGCCGCGCCAAGCGGGAACAAGCACAACGCTGTTGGTCAAGGGTAGATGTGTGTGCGGCACCCTATGCAGACATGCACCCCGGCGACTGCCTTTGAATACCGAGTAAAGGCAGCGCTCTTTGATTTCAGGATACGAACTGAGGTTTTGCCATGCTAGGCCTAGACGCTCTGGAACTCGCGCGAATCCAATTCGCCTTCACCATTTCTTTCCACATCCTATTCCCGGCCATCACGATCGGCTTGGCCAGTTATCTCGCCGTTCTGGAAGGACTGTGGCTGAAGACGGGAACCCAGACCTATCGGGATCTCTATCACTTCTGGTCGAAGATATTCGCCGTCAACTTCGGCATGGGCGTTGTGTCTGGGCTGGTAATGGCCTATCAGTTCGGTACGAACTGGAGTGCCTTTTCGGATTTCGCAGGTTCCGTTACTGGCCCTCTGCTGGCATACGAGGTGCTGACCGCATTCTTCCTGGAAGCGGGCTTTCTGGGCGTCATGCTCTTCGGATGGAACCGCGTCGGACCCGGCTTGCATTTTTTCTCTACGATCATGGTGGCGATTGGCACACTGGTGTCGACCTTCTGGATTCTTTCCTCCAATAGCTGGATGCAGACCCCGCAGGGCTTCGAGCTGATGGATGGGCGTGTCATCCCAGTAGATTGGTTCGCGGTTGTATTCAACCCTTCGTTCCCGTACCGCTTGGCGCACATGTCGACGGCCGCATTCCTTGCCACGGCGTTCTTTGTCGGTGCGTCTGCGGCATGGCACCTGCTGCGCGGCAGCACGAACCCCGCCATCCGAAAGATGTTTTCCATGGCGCTGTGGATGGCTGTCTTCGTGGCGCCATTGCAGCTTCTGCTCGGCGACCTGCATGGACTCAACACACTGGAGCATCAACCCGCAAAGATTGCCGCCATCGAAGGGCACTGGTCCAATACCCCGGGGGAATCAACGCCACTGACGCTTTTTGGCTGGCCCGATATGCAGCGCGAGGAAACCCGCTTCAGTGTGAAAGTGCCATATCTCGGGAGCCTGATCCTTACCCATTCCTTGTCCAAACAGGTTCCGGCGCTCAAGGAGTTCAAGCCAGAGGATCGTCCAAACTCCACGATCGTATTCTGGTCGTTCCGAATCATGGTGGCCTTGGGCTTATTGATGATACTTGCAGGTCTTTGGAGTGTCTTTTTGCGCTGGAATAAAAAGCTGTATGAATCGCGAGCGTTCCTGCGTTTCTGCCTGTGGATGGGGCCGTCCGGGCTGATCGCGATTCTCGCGGGCTGGATCACAACCGAGGTCGGGCGCCAACCTTGGGTAGTCTACGGATTGATGCGGACCGCGGATGGCGTTTCCGCGCACAGCGCCAACCAGTTGGGATTGTCTCTGGCCTTGTTCGTGATCGTCTACTTTGCTGTGTTCGGAGCCGGCACAGGCTACGTTCTGCGCTTGGTACGCAAGGGGCCGGCGATGGGCGAAGGCGCGGGAGCGGAGCACGGGGGCCCCGGCACGTCACGCACGCCCGCACGACCGCTATCTGCTGCGGAAAACGGCCTGGAAGGCGATCCGATGAATGCCGAACACAACGGGAGGGCATGAAGATGGTGGGCGTCGATCTGTCGATCATATGGGCTGTGATCATCGTCTTTGGGGTGATGATGTACGTCGTCATGGATGGCTTTGATCTCGGCATTGGCATCCTCTTTCCATTCGTCCGGGACAAGGCCGAACGGGACGCGATGATGAACAGCGTCGCTCCGGTCTGGGATGGCAACGAAACCTGGCTGGTGCTGGGGGGCGCGGGTCTTTATGCAGCGTTCCCGCTGGCGTATTCGGTGATTCTCAGCGCCTTTTATCTTCCCTTGATGTTCATGCTGCTGGGACTTGTCTTTAGAGGCGTGGCTTTCGAGTTCCGCTTCAAGGCCAAGGACCACAAGCGCCATATTTGGGATAAAGCCTTCATTGGAGGATCTCTCATCGCCACCTTTTTTCAGGGCGTGACGCTAGGCGCATTTATCAATGGCGTTCCGGTTCAGAATCGCGCATTTGCCGGCGACTCGCTCGCCTGGCTTTCGCCGTTCCCCCTGTTTACCGGGGTGGCGCTGATCGCGGCATATGCTTTGCTTGGCTGCACATGGCTCATTCTGAAAACAGAGGGGCCTCTGCAACAAAAAATGCACCGGATTGCTCGACCGTTGGCCGTCCTGCTTCTGGCGGCGATCGGTATCGTGAGTCTGTGGACGCCACTTGCCGAGCCAAGCATCGCCGATCGATGGTTCAGCCTGCCCAACTTCTTTTGGTTCCTCCCCGTTCCGATCCTGGTGTTGACCGCCTTTTACTTTCTGCTTCGCTCGGCGTCGAGAGGTGATCACGCAAAGCCCTTCCTGCTGACCTTGGCCATGATCTTCCTGGGATTCACTGGCCTGATCATCAGCTTGTGGCCCAACATCGTTCCGGGGTCGCTCACCCTCTGGCAAGCCGCCGCTCCACCTCAAAGCCAGGGTTTCACGCTCGTGGGCGCGCTTTTCATCATTCCGATCATTCTGGTCTACACGGCGTGGAGCTACTACGTCTTCAGAGGCAAGGTAAAGCTGGGACAGGGGTATCACTGATGCCCAGATCCGAGGGAAAAAGACCCTTATGGCAGCGCGTGCTGTGGCTGATTGCCATCTGGTCGGCAAGCGTGCTGAGCCTGGGTGTTTTGTCCTACCTTCTGCGACAGGTTATGCAGGCCGTCGGTTTAAGCACGCCATAGCGGTAGAGAGCCGGCATTGGAGCGCAATGCTTCAGACTATGCCGGGCCACTCCAAAACGTCGCTCTGCCGATGGACAGTTGGCCGCCACGGCGCGGCGCGGAAGGCGGCGCGCTGAGCTGGACTACGGTGCCGCATCAACGGCGGTTTGTAGCGGCAAGCCTGCCGCCCGCCATTCCGGCACGCCGCCGGCCAGCGCTGTGGCCTGCACACCGAGGGTTTGCAGGATGGTGACGGCCTGCATCGACAACACGCAATAGGGGCCGCGGCAGTAGGCCACCACCTCTGTTCCTCGGGACAGTTCTCCGACGCGATCCGCCAGTTGCTCCAGCGGAATGTTGATCGCACCTGGCAGATGGGCCTGTGCGAACTCGCCACCGTCGCGGATATCCAGCAGCACGACCGCTCCTTCTTCCAGACGGTCAAGCAGGCTGTCAATGGAGACGGACTCCATCTCCTGCGGCCGCTGCCGACTGTCCGTAATGGCTTCGCGGATGCGGGCGTGCTGGAACGCCACATAGTCGTGCAATGCCGAGACGACGGCGGCCAGTGGCCCTGGCCCCAGGCGATACAGCATGTGCTTGCCATCCCGCCGGGTCTGGACACAGCCAGCACGCTTCAGGTGCTGGAGGTGCTGCGAAGCGTTCGCCACCGATATCCCGGTCAGCTCGGCCAGTTTCTCGACCGACCGCTCACCACGCACGATCTGCTCCAGCAGCGCCAGGCGATGCGGATGCCCCAAGGTCTTGGCGACCTCGGCCAATGGGTCGAGACGGCTGACGCCGTCGGGATGCAAATGCGGGTTCATTGACATCACCATACCATCACACTATCATTCAAGCAATTGATTGAATGATAGTGTGATGTGCTTATTTCCTTGTTCTTGGCCACCGAATCGGCTGGCACAAGGCCCCTTGGATCAGCCGTTCTGGAGTTTTGAATATGGGCACAGTGCTTACGCCTGCCACATGGGATTCGCTATGGACCTGCTTCGTGCTCGCCCTGGCGACCAGCAGCATTTCGGTTTCCATCACCCAGGGCGAGTTGTTCGCCCCCTTGCGCAACTGGGCGCAAAAAGTCGGCCATATGACCGGCCACTTGTTCCAGTGCTTCTTCTGCATCAGCCACTGGGTTGTGTTCCTGGGCATTGCCATCTTCCGCCCCACCATCACCAGCAGTGGCTTGGTGCTGGTGGATTGGATCGTCGCTGCGTTCTTCAGCCTGACGCTGTCCACGTTGGTCAGCGGGCTGATGTTCAAGGTGCTGCTCACCGGGATGGCCAAGAAGGTACGCGACAAGGAACTCAAGGAGATGTTTGCGCCCAAGTAACCGACCGCCGTAGCCGCATCCCGCGCCAGCAATTCAGGAGTTGGTTTCATGCTTCAGACATCCCCCAATGATGATTCGGCCAGCAGATATCTCCCCGGCTTCCAGTTGCAATGGCGCGGCCCGTGCCCGCAACCCGCCGGTTACGTCCATCCCTGCCGCGTCACCGCGGTTCTCTTCCAAGTGTCCCGCGCCGGCCGTGCCGGTGATTCTTTCGCAACTCAGGAGCCCCAACCCATGCTTCAAGAACTGACAAACGAGAATTTCGATACCGCGCTCGGTCAATCGCCCGGTCTATACGCGGTCCGCTTTTGGGCGGAATGGTGTGGTCCCTGCAGGGTGATGTCCCCGGTCTTCAAGGACGTGGCGCAGGACATGCAAGGCACCGCGCAGTTCGGTGAAGTCGATATCGATGGTTCGCCGGAATTGGCGGGCCGGTACGGCGTGCAGAGCATCCCGACCGTGTTGCTGTTCAAGGATGGGCAGGTGGTTGACCGGCTGACCGGCGCTGCCCCGAAGCCCAACGTCATCCGCTTCATCAACAACCATCTTCGTTGACCGTCGTGGCCCGGCCGCTCGCATCACCGCCCGGGCCGCCATACGCATGTAGATCCCGAGCACTCCCAAGAGAGAAGCACCAATGCCCCATTTCAGAGTGAAACCGTGGCAAGACGGCGATGAAGCCCCAGCCGAGCTTCTGCAAAGCATGCGGGCGCGTCGCCCGAATGGCGAGCTGATCGGCATTGACCGCGTACTGCTCAAAAGCTTCCCGCTCGCAATGGGCTGGAACGGCTTGCTCGGTCGCGTGCGAGCGGAGTTTGAGCTCCCGCTCGAATACCGTGAACTCATCATGTGTCGCGTGGCGGTGCTCAACCGAGCCGAATTCGAGTGGAATGTTCACCAGCCCGCCTACCTGCAAGCCGGAGGCACGCAGCAGAAATGCGATGTCCTGCGTGCCGATGGTATTTCCTCGCTATTCGATAACAAGGAGCGAGCGCTGCTCGAACTGACGGACCAATCCACCCGCAATGTCGAAGTGGATGAAGTTGTCATCGAGAAGCTCAAGGAACTCTTTGGGGAGCAGCAGACTGTCGAAGCCGTTGCGACGGTCGCTGCATACAACATGGTGTCCCGCTTTCTGGTCGCTCTCGCAATCTGAGTGCTTCGGTCAGCCACTTATATGGATCACTTATTACAGCCATGAAAACACATCGCCAACTCATCATTCTCGGCTCCGGTCCCGCTGGCTGGACCGCCGCGGTCTACGCCGTCCGCGCCAACCTGAAGCCCCTGGTGATCACCGGCCTGCAGCAGGGCGGCCAACTGATGACCACCACCGAGGTGGACAACTGGCCCGGCGATGCCCACGGCCTTATGGGCCCGGACCTGATGGCGCGTATGCAGGCCCATGCCGAGCGCTTCGACACCGAGGTGGTGTTTGACCATATCCATACCGCCGACCTGTCGCAGCGGCCGTTCCGACTGGTCGGCGACAGCGCCGAGTACACTTGCGACGCGCTGGTCATCGCCACCGGCGCCACCGCCAAGTACCTGGGCATCCCGTCCGAGGAGTCGTTCAAGGGCCGCGGCGTGTCCGCCTGCGCCACCTGCGACGGATTCTTCTACAAGGACCAGGACGTGGTTGTGGTCGGCGGCGGTAACACCGCCGTGGAAGAGGCGCTGTACCTGTCCAACATCGCCCGCAAGGTCTACCTGGTGCATCGCCGCGACACCCTGCGCGCGGAGAAGATCATGCAGGACAAGCTGTTCGCCAAGGTCGAGGCCGGCAGGATCGAGACCGTCTGGCACCATCAGGTGGACGAGGTGCTTGGCAATGACGCCGGCGTCACCGGCGTGCGGGTGAAGTCGGTGATCGACGGCAGCACTCGGGACATCGAGGCCCATGGCTTCTTCGTCGCCATCGGCCACCATCCCAACACCAGCCTGTTCGACGGCCAGCTGGCGATGAACAACGGCTACCTGGAGATCCGCGCCGGCCTGGGCGGCAACGCCACCCAGACCTCGGTGGAAGGCGTGTTCGCCGCCGGCGACGTCGCCGACCAGCACTACCGACAAGCCATCACCTCGGCTGGCTTCGGTTGCATGGCGGCACTCGATGCAGAGCGTTTTCTGAGCCCGGCATAGAGGCATCGGGAACGTCCGGTAGAACCGCCTGGCTATGGGAGGCGGCTCTGCCGGAGCCGTTTGCTCAGCGCAACGGAACGAGAAGCTCGGCGACCAGGCCGCCGTTGTCTCTGGGCATCATCTCCAGCCGCCCGCCGAAGCGTTCGACGATGGCGCGGACGATCGAAATACCCAAGCCAGCACCGTCGCTGCGCTGACGCCCCTGGTCGCCGCGCCAAAAGCGTTGTCCGATTTGCGTGGTCTGCTCCGCGCTCAGGCCTGGACCACGGTCCGCCACTTCCAGCAGGCAGGCCCGCGCCGAGGCATCGAAGCGTACCCGCAACTCGACGGCGCTGTCCGGTGGCGAGTAACGCAATGCGTTGTCCACCAGGTTGCGGATCGCGATCTCCAGCATGGATCGTGGAATGGGGCTGCCCGCGTCACTACCCTCGGTCAGCAGCGTCAGCCGCCCGCCAGCATCGTCGCCGCTACGCTCGATGATGCCGTGGACTACATCCATGACCGAAGCGCACTCGTCACCGTCATGGATCGGTGCTTCGGCGCGTGCCAGCACCATCATCTGGTCCAACGTGCGCCGCAGGCGCTTCACGCCTTGGTCCGCACTGTCCAGCGAAGACCCGACGTCTTCTCCCTCGCTGACCCGCGCCACTTGAAGATGGGTGTCGATCACCGTCAACGGGGTGCGCAGCTCGTGTGCTGCAGCATCCGTGAATGCCCGTTGGTTCGAGAGCGCCCGCGCCAAGCGCCGCAGAAGGCCGTTCATGGCGTCCAGCACCGGTCGCAGTTCCGACGGCGAATGATCCACCGCGATCGGTGACGTGTCGTCCGCGTGCTTGTCGCGTAGTTGCTGCGACAGGGCTTTCAAGGGCGCCAGCCCCCGCCCGATACCGATCCAAAGTGCAACCAGCCCCCCCAGAAAGGCAATCAGAAATGGCACGCCAGCGGCGTACAGCAGATCGTTGATCAAGGTGTCCCGCTGATCGACGCGATCTGCCGTAGTGATCTGGTAGCCATTGGCACGCAGGACATACACCCGCCACTGGTGCCCCAATACTTCCCGAGTGCTGAAGCCGGCCGGTAGGGACTCGAACTCCGAATGCGGCCCAGTGGTCGTTCTTGCCAGAACCTCACCTTGCAGCGACCGGATTTCGCATGCAATGCCTTCCTTGCCGCTGACGCGCACCGCCTCGGTGAAGCCGGATGGGGCGGCGTTCGGGGCCAGCGCCGCACGTTCGAGCAGCCCCGAAACCATGCGCGCGGACATGGCCAGGCGTCCATCGAGGGTCCGGTCGAGATTGGAATGAACACCGCGCATCATCAGGGCGGCGGCGACCACCCACAGCAGGATCAGCGAGAGGCTCGCGATCAACACCGCCCGAAGACGCAGGCTCATGATGAAGGCCTCCATCCCAGGCGGTAGCCCAGCCCGCGCGAGGTCTCGATCGCTTCGGCTCCCAGCTTGCGCCGGATGTTGTGGATATGCACGTTGATGGCGTTGCTGCTGACTTCCTCGCAGAGCCCGTAGATGCGTTCATTGAGGAAGTCCGGCGACACCCAGCGGCCATCCGCACTGGCGAGGTGTGCGAGAAGATCGACCTCCCGGCGCGACAACGTGACGGACTCGCCATGAAGCCAAGCCAGCCCGCTCTCCGGCTCCAGGCGCAAGGGGCCGGCGACGATGACCTGGGCGGCGCGGCCCTGAGTTCGCCTGACCAGCGCATGCAGTCTGGCCGCGAGTTCGCGCAGATCGAATGGCTTGACCACGTAGTCGTCCGCCCCGCCGTGCAGGCCCTTCAGCCGGTGCTCGATCGCGTCGCGCGCGGTGAGAATTAACACGGGAAGATGAGGTTCAAACGCCCGCATGCTGGCCAGCAGGTCCATGCCATCGCGGTCGGGAAGGCCGAGATCGAGCACCAGGGCGTGGAAGGTGTTTTCCTTCTGCATGGCCTCCGCTTCGTGCGCGGTACAGGCGTGATGAACCTCAATGCCGTGCTTGCGCAGGCCTGCCACGATCCCCTTGCCGATCAGCTCATCATCCTCGACCAGTAACACCCGCATTGCTGCTCCATTTCACTCTCACCGAAATAGCATGTTAGGCCAAGAGTTACGGGTGTGTCAGCGAATGAAATGGGTGCCCGTCCACTTTAGTTTCGCTTAATCGGACAGCCGCATCATTCCAAGTGACCTTGCTTGGAGGATTCGATTTGTCCCTATACCGGCGCGTACTCGCGGCCTTGTTGATATGTTGCTCTGCGATCGGCGTTGCGTGGGCGAATTCCAGCCTGCTCCCTTGGGCCAGCAATGATCCGCAGTTTCTGGACGTCGCCGAGGTGCTCCAGCTTCGCCCGGTACAACAGCAGGGCGATGCCTTTTCGATGGAAGGACGTATCGCCGATGACTACTACGTCTATCGGCACTCCATCAAGTTGGTCGATGGACAGGGCCAAGAAATCGACCTGAGTCTGCCTGCTGGAACGCCCAAGCATGATGAATTTTTTGGCGACACCGAAATCTATACGGGCGATGCGCTCCGCCTTCGCTGGCCGTCAACGGTTTCCGGCCCGCTGACGCTGCACTGGCAAGGGTGTGCCGAGGCGGGCATCTGCTATCCGCCCCAAACAATCGCGGTGACGCTTCCCGCCGTAGCGAGCATTCCGTCTCCACCTGCGAACGGCACAACCTTGTCGCCGGCGGCTGATGTCGCCAGCCCTCAAGCGTCATCGCCGACGATGCCGACCGCCAAACCGGACGATGCCGGTGCCGCGTTGGATATGGCCGAGGATCAGGCTGCGGCGCAGAAGCTCGCGACGCTCGGGCCGGTGGCCGGAACCCTGTTGTTCTTCGGTTTCGGCTTGCTGCTGGCGTTCACCCCCTGCACACTGCCGATGATCCCCATCGTCTCGACGCTGGTCGTCGGCAGCCAGGCCAATCCGCGGCGCGCGCTGCTCCTGTCCTCGGCCTATGTCTTGGCGATGGCGGGAACCTATGCGGCCGTGGGCGTGGCGGCCGGACTCGCCGGCGCCAACCTCCAGGCCACGTTGCAATCCCCGTGGCTGTTGGGCGCCTTCGCCGCGCTGTTCCTCATCCTGGCAAGCTCGCTGTTCGGCCTGTTCGAGTTGCGCCTGCCGGCGGCCCTGGTCAATCGCGTCGAATCGGCTGGAAGAGGGAAGACCGGCGGGCGCATCGCCGGGGCCGCGGCACTGGGCTTTCTGTCGGCGTTGCTCGTGGGGCCGTGCATGACCGCGCCCCTGGCGGGTGCGCTGCTGTATATCGGACAGACCGGCAGCGCCTTGTATGGCGGGCTTGCACTGTTCGCGCTGGGCATGGGAATGGGCCTGCCGCTGCTGGCCATCGCCGTGTTCGGTGCCCGGGTCCTCCCGCGGCCCGGCGCGTGGATGGAGCGGGTGCGGATCATCTTCGGCTACGTCATGGTTGGCATGGCGGTCATGATGCTGGCCCGGTTCCTGCCCGGCACGGCGAGCCTGGTGCTGTGGGGTGCGTGGATCTTGTCCATCGCGGTCGGCCTGGTTGCCTGGGGCCAGGCCGTCGCGGCCCGGCATCGGCTGGCCTGGACGCTGCGTTCCGTGGCCGTGTTCGCCGGGCTGTGGTCCGTATTGATGCTCGTCGGTGCCGCGTCAGGCGGAGAGTCTGCCTTGCAGCCTCTGGCGCATCTGCGCGGAGCCGCCGCCGCGCCCGCCGCTGCCGAGATGACCTACGTTCAGGCGAAATCCGCCGCGGACGTGGATGCCCGCATCGCCGAGGCCGGCGCGCGCGGCCAATGGACGTTGATCGACTTCTATGCCGACTGGTGCGTGAGTTGCCACGTGATCGAGCGCAATGTCTTCGGCAATCCGGCCGTGGCCGCCCGTCTGGCACAGGTGCAGATCGTGCGCCCGGATGTGACCCGCAACGACGCGGAAGATCAGGCGCTGCTCAGGCATTGGCAGGTGCAAGGGCCGCCCACGCTGATTCTGGTCGGGCCTGATGGCCAGGAACGTCGGGCACAGCGCGTCGTCGGCGAAATCCACGCAGGTGGCTTCCTGGAACGGCTCGACGCCGCGGGGGCGCCATGATCGGGATTGGCCCGTTTTCCATCGACGTGGTGATCGTCGCCGTCTCCGCCTTGCTGGCCTGGACCGTGGCACGCATGCTGGCGCGCCGGTTGCCCGACTCGCCCTACAAAGCCGCAGGCAGCCTGCTTCTCGATGCGCTGCTCGTAGGTTTGATCGCTGCCAGGCTCGGCTACATCGCGCGCTGGTGGAAGGACTATGCCCAGGCTCCCTGGTCAATGATCTCGATCGGTGATGGGGGATTCCTATGGTGGGCCGGCCTACTGGCGGCATTGCTGTTCGCCGGTTGGCGCACGCGCTCGATCCGGGCGCTGCGGATGCCAGTCTTCGCAGGTGTCTTTGCCGGGATCGTGGCGTGGGGGGCTGCGGGCGGCGTGGTCGAGCTGCTGCGGCGTTCCGCACCTCCCTTGCCAGATGTGCAACTGGCCATGCTCGACGGACAACCGATTGCCCTGAATTCGTATGCCGGTCGGCCTGTCGTCGTCAATTTGTGGGCGACCTGGTGCCCCCCGTGCCGAAGGGAAATGCCGGTACTACAGCAAGCGCAGTCAGTTTTTCCGGGGATCGCCTTCGTCATGGTCAACCAAGGCGAGCAGGCCTCGGTCATCCAGAGTTTTCTCGAACAAGAAGGACTGGTGTTCAACCACGTGCTGCGTGACCCGGCATCCGACACGATGCGGGTGATGGGCGCGCGCGGGCTGCCCACCACGCTCTTTTTCGATAGCGATGGGCGCTTGGTGGATACGCATATGGGCGAGCTGACCATGGCCAGCCTCAAGAACACCATCACGCGCCGCTACGCGCAAGAGTCCAGCCCCAACAGCACAAACCAGGAGTAACAGCCCCATGTTCCAACACCACACACGCTATCGAATCCCTCTCGGGCTCTGCTTCATGCTGATGGTGGGTTGCAGCCAGGCGGAGAACGCCAATACGCCACCCGCTAATACTCCGCCCGCCAATCTGCCCCCCGCCGTCAAGGCGCTGGAGGATCAGGGCCTGACCGTGATGACGGAGTTCGACGCGGGTAAAGAAGTGCGCGCCTTTGCCGCAGTCGCGGGCGACCAGCCGATCGCGGCCTACCTCACCAAGGACGGCCATGTCATCGTCGGCACGCGGCTGGACGCCAAGGGCGATCGGATCGACGATGCCAAGCTACAGGAGCTGGTCGCCAAGCCCATGGGAGACCGCGCGTGGGCGCAGTTGGAGTCATCCACCTGGGTGCTCGATGGCAAGGCCGACGCCCCTCGCGTGATCTACACGTTCAGCGACGCCAACTGCCCGTACTGCCATCGTTTCTGGGAAGCCGCCCGGCCCTGGGTGGATGCCGGCAAGGTTCAGTTGCGCCACGTGCTGGTCGGCATCATCAGCCAGGACAGTCCGAACAAGGCGGCCGCCATCCTTGGTGCGCCTGACCGCTCCGCGGCGCTGCTGGAGAACGAGAACAAGTTCGACCGGGGCGGCATCACGCCGGCCAAGACCGTCCCGGCCGACGTGCGCAAGATTCTGGAAGACCACCAGATGCTCATGCTGACGCTGGGGTTCCGCGGAACGCCGGGGATCGTCGTCCGCGATGAGAGCGGTGCACTCAAGAAGTACAACGGCATGCCCCGCCCAGAGGCCATGGCCGAGGTGCTCGGTCCTCGCTGATGACGCGGCCGAAGGTGAGAAAGGCAACCTGCAACAGGACGGTGGCGCCATGCTGATCGGGGCGCTGCTGGGGGTGCTCATCGGCGCGCTATTGGGCCTGACCGGCGCCGGCGGCGGCATCCTGGCCGTGCCGGCCCTGGTCTTCGGATTGGGCATGGCCATGCGGCAGGCCGCTCCCGTGGCGCTGATCGCGGTGGGGGCTGCCGCAGCAGTCGGGGCGCTGCAAGGCCTTCGCCAAGGCATTGTTCGCTACAAGGCTGCGGCCGTCCTCGCGGCATCGGGGGTCGTCGCATCTCCCTTGGGAATACGCCTGGCCCACCATTTGCCGGACACCTGGCTTGCCGCAATATTCGCCGCCGTCATGGTGATCGTGGCCCACCGCATGTTCCGCTCGTCGCAAGGCCACGCCTCGGAGCCCGGGGCAACCGCGCCTCCTGGCAAGGCGTGCCAGGTTTCCGCCGAGACAGGCCGCTTCGTCTGGACCTCGCGGATGTTTCTGACACTCGTCGCGATCGGCGCTGTGTCTGGCGTGTCCACAGGCATGCTGGGAGTGGGCGGCGGCTTCATCATCGTGCCCGCACTGACCTACTTCAGCGAGCTGCGCGTGCATAGCATCGTGGCGACGTCGTTGATGGTGATCGCGCTGATATCTGCGGCAACCGTCTCGATGGCCTGGGCACAAGGGTTCACCATGACCCAAGGTGCCTGGGCGTTCTCGCTCGCGGCGGTTGGCGGCATGGGGATCGGGCGACTGGTCGCGCCGCGCATCCCAGCAAGGGAGCTGCAGCGCGGATTCGCCCTGACATGCGTGCTGGTCGCGGCCTTGATGGTCGTCCGCAATTTTTCGTAGGCACACGCGCCACCTGGAGACGGCTCCGGTGGCGGTTGACTTTGGTATGGGAACATCATGCAGACATTGAAAGTGGATATCGCGATCATCGGCGCGGGCACCGCGGGGATCACGGCATTTCATGCAGCGAGGGCCGCGGGCAAGAACGTAGTCCTCATCGATCGCGGGCCGTTGGGGACAACCTGCGCCCGCGTGGGCTGCATGCCGTCCAAGGCAGCTCTGCATGCGGGCATGCGGTGGTCGACCGCGAAAGGCCTGCCCGAAGGCAGCGCACTGTTGCAACCACATGGCCCGCAAGCATTGTGGCTCCACGCTAGGCAAACGCGGGACGCGCTGGCCAGCGGTGCTGCGCAACGGACGCGCAACGCGGCAGGAGACCAGCTGATCATGGCCGAGGCGCGCTTCATTGCTCCCGGTGTCTTGCAGGCCGGCCCCTATGTTGTCGAGGCCGACGCCGTGATCGTGGCAACCGGCTCCCGCCCCATCATCCCGCGCTTCCTGGAGGGCGTGTCCGACCGCATCCTGACCACCGATTCCCTGTTCGAGCAGGACGTGCTGCCCAAGCGCATGGGTATTCTGGGCCTGGGCGCGATCGGTCTAGAACTGGGCCTCGCGCTGTCGCGCCTGGATGTTCAGGTGATCGCGGCCGACCAGCGCGAGACCATTGGCGGAATCCTCGATCCAGAGGTGCAAGCTGCCGCCCGCCAGAGGTTCAGCCAGGAGCTTCCGATGTGGCTGGGCGGGTCGGTCGAGATCGACGACGCAGGCGAGCAGATACGCATGCGCCAGGGCGATCACAGCGCCTGCGTCGATCGCCTTCTGGTCGTGACCGGGCGCACTCCCAACACTGAAGCACTGCACCTCGGTGCTGCGGGGATTGCTCTGGATGAACATGGACGTCCACACGTCGACCCGCAGACCATGCGCGCAGCGGACGTGCCTGTGTACTTCGCCGGCGATGTCCAACCCGACCGACCGCTGATGCACGAGGCGGCGGACGAGGGGCAAATGGCCGCGCACGCCGCACTGGCCGGCCTGCACGGTCAAGCCTGGTCGGTACCCGCGCGCCGGGTGCCGATCGCGATCCTGTTCACCGACCCGGACGTGTGTTCGGTCGGCCTTTCGCATGAGGCTGCACAGCAGCGCGGCGCCATCATCGGCGTGGCGCAAGGCGGGGGCAACGGGCGCTCCAAAATACTGGACGCCCAAGACAACCTACTGCGCATCTACGTCGCCCCGGACAGCGGCGCCGTGCTCGGGGCCAGCATGCTGCTCACGCAGGGCGAACACCTGGCGCACTTGCTGGCTTGGGCAATCCAGGCGAAGCAGAGTGTCAATGATCTACTGGCAATGCCGTTCTACCACCCCTCCATCGAGGAGATGCTGCAAAGCGCATTGAAGTCGGCATTGCAGCAGCTAAACCCGTAACCGAACCTCTTTCCTCGCTATCACGCCTGAACCATCATGAGCCAAGACATCCAGAACCAAGCATTGAAAGTGATTCTGCATGCGCCGACTCCGCCAGCACTGGAGCGCGCGCGCAAGAATGCAGTCAATCTCCTGCGCGACGCGCCCGAGACCGAACTACGCATCGTCCTTAACGCAGAGGCTGTCGAGTCCGCGCTCGATCAGGCACACACAGACGTGGATACGCACACCTGGGTGTGCCCCACGACACTGACGCGAATCGGAAGAGAGAACCGACCGCCGCTTCAAGTGATGGAGGGTCCAGCCGTCATCGAGATAGCGCGCATGCAACGAGCGGGATGGGTCTATATCAGATCGTAGCAACAGGCCGCCAACGCGGCAGAAGGGGGAAAGGGCATGGAACTGCGCCATCTTCGCTACTTTGTCGTCTTGGCTGAGGAACTGCATTTCACACATGCAGCCGAGCGTCTGCACATCGAGCAGCCACCACTGTCCCGAGCCATCAAAGAGCTTGAGGATGAATTAGGTGCAACGCTCTTCGACAGGGATCGGAGAGGAACACGCCTGACTCCAGCCGGATCGGCGTTCTTGCAAGACGTGCGGAGAGTATTCTCGGCTTTGGAACAGAGCCGGGAGAACGTCAGGGCGATTGCTGCGGGCTTACAAGGCAGCCTACGCATCGCCATATCTGATGGCACTGTTGACCCGCGCCTGTCCGCCTACCTCGCCCACTGTCGCGAAGAAGAACCTGAGATAGAAATCCGGCTGAGCGAAGTTCCTCTGTCGGAGCAGTTGCGTGGGCTGCGATCGGTTGACTTCACGATCGGCTTTGCCCATACCGCAGAGGTTGGCGATGAAATCATCGCGGAGCCAATATGGCATGACCCGCTGATCTTGGCAGTACCCGCGCGACATCCACTTCTTGCTCATAAGGAGGTGCCACTTACAAAGCTTGCTTCCTATCCGCTCGTGCTGTGCGATCCGCAAGTATGCGAAGGCTACAGCCGCGAGCTGACACGGCTGCTGCGGCTACTGGAGCAAGAACCGAACGTCGTCGAGCACGCATCCTCATTGGACATGATGCTCACTTTGGTAGGCGCTGGATATGGGCTTGGTTTCACCACGGCGGCGAGGCTCGCGGTCAGCCACCGTGCA
Source organism: Pseudomonas sp. 22490 (assembly GCF_052044465.1). Classification (NCBI taxonomy): domain Bacteria; kingdom Pseudomonadati; phylum Pseudomonadota; class Gammaproteobacteria; order Pseudomonadales; family Pseudomonadaceae; genus Pseudomonas; species Pseudomonas sp. 22490. The sequence continues at coordinate 39,076 of NZ_JBQENS010000023.1, forward strand.
GATGTCGTTGCCCGTCCTTTAGCGGCGGATTCGGCCGTGATCACCACCTATCTGCTTCGGCCACACAGCGACACTTCATGCCCAGCATTGGAGCGCTTCATTACTCGACTGCGCTCCCAGGCGGACGGATAGAAGTCCATTTCCGGTACGGCGTTAGCCTGCGTCGGCATGAAGATTGCGTTCCGTTGCAGCCATCAGCTCGGTGCCACTCATCTTGAGTGCCGCGGCAACTTTCAGGATCACGGACAGCGAAGGCAAGTGCTCCCCGCGCTCGATCTTGCCCATGTGCGAACGCTCAATACCGGCCAGTGCCGCCAGCTCCTCCTGAGCAACACCCTGATCCATACGAAACGCGCGCACGGCCTTGCCGAATGCCAAGGCTGGCTCGGCTTCATATCTGGTGGTGCCTGGGGGACGGCCTCGTTGAACAGTACGCTTCTGCATTAACAGAAGCGTCGAACAGTCACGAGAATTTAACCACGTTAAATTTAACTCACAAGTATCATATGGGGCTGTTTTCTTAATCAATTCTCTTCTTGGGGGCTCTTATGCACGACGCCACGAGTCGATTCCCCCGTCTCAGACTTGCCGTAGCACCGGGCGTACCGTCATCGCATCTTTCAGCGCTTCTCGCGCTTCAACGCGCGGAAGAGCCAGAGGTCGCCGTCTCGTTTTTTGAGGTTGCACGTGACGTTCTGCTTCAGGGGCTTCGTGAAAGCCGCTACGACGCAGGGATGTCGCTTGAGGGGGCCAGCGACCCAGCCCTCAAGACGCAACCTTTGTGGGCCGAGAGCATGGCCGTCGCCGTGCCGCCGCGGTTCCATTTACTCGACAGGGCAAAGCTCACCATCGCCGATCTCCAGGGCTACCCGATCTATCGCTGGCAGGCCGAGGCTTGCCCTCTGCTAGATGAGAGGCTGATCTCCCTAATGCCGTTGGACCAGGAGAACATCCAGCGGGTGACTTCATTCGAGATGCTGGCGCTATGGGTTGCGGCTGGCTACGGCGTCGGGGTATCCGCGCGAGCGCGCATTGACCATGGTCAGGGATGGGGGATCACCATGCGGCCGCTCTCTGACGGTCCCTATGAGATGGTCACGTACCTGCACCGGCCCCACGCGCAAGCCGACTCCGTTTCGGAGCGCTTCGAGCAGAGAGCGCTGCAAATCACCGGGGCTGGTGCCACGTAACAACGCCCCTTTGGCCGGGGCCATTTCCCCGGCCAAAGGATGATGCACGGGGATCAGGCCCCCTCAAGCACCACCGCGTTGTCCACCAGCCTACGGACGCTCTGCCGCACATCTTCGGGGATAGGCTGCAGGGCAAAGGCCTCGGGCGCATCCTCACGGCGCTTGTAGTCGCCCATGATGACCCGGATGATCGCGGGCACGTTGGTCGGCGTGACCACATCAATGGCCGCGCGATCCCCCAGGTCCGGGTGCGGCTGGGTCAGCATGCGGTACAGGTCCCACGAGTCCGCATGCGGGCACTGGTTCATGAGCGTCTGGGCCAGCCTGTGCTTGAGCGGCACCAGTTGCCAGTCGGGAACACGCTGCCCTCGGTTGCCCAGGCTGATGGACAGCAGCTTACCCGCCTTCAGTTCCCGGTTGATCTGGTCTTTGGACTTGCCGGCCAGCTTGCCGAACAGCGGGACAGGCAGATTGTTCGGCGATTCGTACATGGCCAGCATTTCTTCGCGCTCGCGCTGGATGGCGGACACTTCCGGTTCCGGGGCATGCGTGGGAGGCGGCGGCACCTGCGACAGCCGCTGGAACGTGATTCCGCCGCTGTTCGAGGTCACGACGATGGGCGTTGCGACCACTGGCGGGACGCTAGGGACAACGGGCTCGGACACCGTGGAGGCCGCACCCACCGCTTCGTCCGCTTCCGCCATCGCCGGCACCCCATCGATGCGGATGGTCAGGTGCGCGCTCGCGGCTTCCACTTGGCCCTGTTCAAGCAGGTCCAGGCGGTCAGCCCAGTCTTGCATCATCCGGCGACGCGGTTCCACGTACTTGGCGTGGTTGTAGGCCGAGCTGACCTTGTTCGGATCGGAGTGCGAAAGCTGCGCGTCCACCCAAATCTTCGGGTAGCCGATCTCGTTGAGCGCCGTCGAGATGGTGCCGCGGATGCCGTGGCCGGTCAGGCGCCCCTCATACCCCATGAGCTGCACGGCCTTGTTGAGGGTGTTCTCGCTGATGCGCTTCTTGAGTTCGCTGCGGTGCGACAGCAGGTACTTCTGCGCCGGCCGCATCACGCCCAGGAGATAGCGCACGATCTCGATGGCCTGCAGGGACAGAGGCACGATGTAGGGCGGCACGTCCTGCGGCCGCTTGCCAGCCTTGCGCATTTCGTCCTGGAGCTGCTTGACCACCTGCGGCGGGATGATCCACAAGCCGCGGTCGAGGTCAAACTGTTCTGGTTCGGCCAACCGCAACTCGCCCGTGCGCACCCCCGTCAGGAACAGCAGCCGGACGCCAAGCTGAGTCTGCCAGCCCCGAGGGTTGTAGCACCGCAGCTTCTGAAGAAACTCGGGCATCTCGGGCAGGTGGAGGTAGGGGTTATGGGCCACCGGGGGCTTGGGTTCGGCCACCACATCCAGGTCCGCGGCCGGGTTGACTTCCAGCCCCTCGGCGATCACCAGGGCATAGCGGAACAACTGGTTGAACCAAGTGCGGACCTTCTCGGCGGTGGTGAACGCCTTGCGTTTCTCGATCGCCGCCAGAACGCCCAGGAGCTGGGGGCGGCGAATGTCGTAGACCGACATCTTCCCCAGGGTGGGCAGCACGTCCTTGTTGAAGATGCGCAGGATCTGCGAGAGCGTGCTCTGGCGGCCCTCCTTGAGTTCCTTGCGGCGATGCTCGACCCAGGCATCGAAGACGTTCTTGAAGGTATATTCGCCTGCCAGCCTGGCCGCGTGCCGACGCTGATCGCGTTCGATTTGGGGATCGATCCCCCTGGCGAGCAGGGCTTGGGCCTTGTCTCTCTCGGCGCGGGCCTCGCGCAGGCTGAGGGCGGGATAGCCGCCGAGGGACAAGCGCTTCTGCTTGCCCAGCCAGTAGTAGCGGAAGATCCACGACTTGCCGCCTGCGGCAGAGACCATCAGGCCCAAGCAGTCGTTGTCGGAGATGGTGTAGCGCTTGCCGGTGGTCCTTGCCTGCCGGACGGTCAGATCAGAGAGTGCCATTTCGAGGCTCCTAAGTTATGACTTAGGCTCTATGCTCGTCATGGTTCCCGCTCAGCCCCAGCAACTATCCGGTAGCCGCCCCACCCGTATTCTTGTGCCTCAATTGGTCACTCAAAAACGGTAGCTGTGGGTGGATTTCCGTGGCGCTCGCTGGAATGAAAAAAGGGGCCGAAGCCCCTCTTTTCAACGACTTACAGACGTCAGTAGAAGTCTGTAGATCATAACTTGGAGCGGGAAACGGGACTAGAACCTTGTCCACAACTCTTTGATTTGAAAAGAGTTTTCGTTTTTCCCGCAACAGGAATGGACAAGATTATGGACTTATTCTTTCGCGGTGGCAAGTGTTGTGACAACTTTTTTTCTACCGCAGGCTGCTGACGTCCATCGACATCTGGTCTCCCCCCCAGAGCCCTCAGTACCAATCAGGGTGATCGTGCCAGGAAAGCCTAGTACAAGCTACGCTCATACAACCAGCCCGGTCCGCTATCAACCGGGCAGAACACAAGCCAGGCAAGCGCCCGCGCCACAAAGCCGCGCTTCTGAACGCAACACGCAGGGCCTGCCCAAGACAGGCCCTCTGCACGAGCCTTGCCGTTCGCGAACACCAGATCAATGGTCGACTGGTGACTGTGTATGCACGTGAACCTTCGCCCCGTGGCAACGATGATCAACCGTCGTACGATCGTCCAGGAGGCAGGCCGATTCGTTGGTCCTATGTGCAGGCATGAGCAACGATCGGGCGTCAATGATGGAAGTACCCAAGCATGGGAGACCTTCACGACATGGTGTTCTTTCCGGTTCGTTTTCAAGCTCGAATAACAGTGTTCTGTCCGCTGCCGGAGAAGCATTTCAACAACCAAAGGAAGACACACCATGAGGATACGACACCTGCACTATTTTCTGATCGTCGCCGAAGAGCAGAGCTTCGCTCGCGCTGCAGCAAGGGTCCACATCGAACCCTCGCCGCTGTCGCGCGCCATCAAGGAGCTGGAAACCCAGCTTGGCGTCAGGCTTCTCGACCGCACCAAAGGGCGGATACGACTGACCTGGCCTGGAGAGGTTTTCCGTGAAGAAGCGCGCCGCATGCTTGCTTTCATGGACAACGCCCAGACACGCGTTAACTCGGCCTCACAGGGCTACCGCGGCAGGTTGCGAATAGGCCTGGCCGATAGCCTGGCCCAACCGCGGCTTACACGATTGCTCGCCCGTTGCCGTGAGGAAGAGCCTCGTACCGAGATCCGGATCGACGAGATGACGGTGAACGAAATGCTCCAGGCTCTTCGTCATGATCAGATTGACGTCGGCTTCACGGTAGATGGCGAGGCCACCAACGGATGCGTTAAGGAAATGGTATGGACCGAGCGTCCAGCAATTGCCATTCCCACTCACCATCCCTTACTTTCCTTCGATAAGGTTCCCCTTGGCGAAGCCCTTCGTTATCCCATGATTCTTTACCATCCGGAACGATGCGCAGGTGGACATAACGTCGTTCGTCGCTGGCTCAATGATGGCGCATTGATCTCGCCGTCTGTTGCCGAGTATGTTTCAGGTCACGAGCCGATGATCATGCTCGTCGCAGCAGGATACGGCATTGGGCTAGGCCTGGAGTCGCAGATCGCGCTTTACAGTCATCCGGATGTCATCATCAGACCGGTTGCAGACGAGGTTCCCAATACAGCGACGTTCATCGTGGTGCCGGAGAGGCCTGTCTCCAGGGAACTGGAGCGCTTCATAAAGCGAGCACAAGAAATTGGCAGAAGCGGTATCAGCTGATGGTCAGGGCTGCACCGTAAGGCATGGCACCATCAATGGTGCCATGCCTTTTTTGTCCGTTACTCGACCAAAAAAGTCACTTCCGTCAGCATCAGAAAGCCAGAGCAAGACAGGCACTTGACATAAGACACGTCATTTCAAGGACTGAAGCGCAGCACCCGTATGTCAATACCTGCCTGAACATTTTGTCGGACTTTTTTGGTCGCCCCCAAGACGAAAAACACCAGATCTCCTCTGCACAATAAATAAGCAGAGTGATATCCGCTGTCCTTCCCCTTTATCAAGCTGTCACATTTCAGAATATTGGCATTTCCAGGGATCGAGTTGGCAGCGATGAGTTCTGAAATATCACCAGGTTAATTACAACCCATGAATGCGGTGGTCAGCACGATCCTATTGTTTGATGTGTTCTGACGGTGACGCTCTTCTAATGCGGCTGAGACCCAAGAAGATCCACCGAGCATCAAGGAGTGACCATCATGTTTCAACAGAACCCCGCTCCGGCACCGGAGCGGCGCATACTGCGTCGCGCAGAAGTTGAGGCAAAGACGGGCTTCAAACGCGCCCACATCTACAGCCTCATGAAAGAGGGCAAGTTTCCCAAGGCCATGCGACTTGGCGTTCGCGCCGTGGGCTGGGATTCCGCCGAGATCGACCAATGGATCACCGACCGCCTTAAAGAGCGCGTCTGACCCTGCTCCCCATTTCCTTCACGAAGAGGAGCACGTCATGCAGGTGATTTCTGTCATCTCTACAAAAGGCGGGGTCGGTAAAACGACAATCGCCGCAAATCTCGGTGGCTTCATCGCCGACGCCGGACTGCGGGTGCTGCTTCTCGATCTCGACATACAGCCCACGCTTTCGTCGTACTACGAGCTGGCTCATCGCGCACCCGGCGGCATCTACGAGTTGCTGGCATTCAACGAGCGCGACATTTCGCAGTTGGCATCTCGTACGGCCGTCGAACGCCTGGACGTCATTCTGTCCAACGACCAGCATCACCAGTTGAACACCCTGCTGTTGCATGCACCGGATGGCAGATTGCGGCTGCGCAACCTCCTGCCGGCGTTCGAGCCGCACTATGACCTGGTTTTGATTGACACCCAGGGTTCCCGCAGCGTGCTTCTCGAAATGGCCGTGCTGGCATCCAGGTTGGCGGTTTCGCCGGTCACGCCCGAAATTCTCGCCGCTCGGGAAATGCGGCGCGGCACCCTGCAACTCATCCAGGATATCGCCCCGTATCGCCATCTCGGCATTGAACCGCCACCCTTGCAGCTGCTGATCAATCGGGTGCCGGCCGTCTCATCCAATGCCCGCCTGATCCGACAGACATTGCGGCGGATCTTCCGTGAGCAGACGGGCGTCCAGGTTCTGGATACTGAGGTCCCGGCAATCGAAGCCTTCCCGCGAGCGGCAACGCAGAGCATGCCTGCTCATCGCGTCGAGTACCGGCGTCCGACAGGCAGGATTGCCCCTGCCGCACTGGACATCGTTCGGGCTCTGGCGACCGAGTTATGCCCGCACTGGCATGAGCGCTTCGGTCTGGTCACAGGCAAGATCGGGAGGAGACATTCTCATGTCGAACGTCCATGAGCTTGCACGAGGCCACAAGCAACTCCTGCCTCTCATTGAATTTGCACTGAGCGAAGGATGGACCGTTTCCCGCACCGCAGGCGGTCATCTCAAATTCCTCAAACCGGGATTGCCGCCGATATTCACGAGTTCGACGGCCAGCGATCACCGCGCCGGGCGCAACGCCCGCGCCATGTTGCGCCGCGCGAAGCGCCAGAGCGCCGAAGCCCAGCCTGTTGGAAAGGAGACCGGCCATGGCTGATATCTCCGAACAGGAAATGGCTGCCAAGTTGATGAGCGACGGGTTCGGCCGCACAGGTCCGGTGGCCGGCGCATTGACCGATCCGGTCGCAGACACCCCGATGGTCGTAACCCTTGATGAGTTGCGTCCGTACGAGCTTGATCCGCGCCTTACCCGCAACCCACTCTACGATGAAATCAAGGCCTCGATCCGCGAACGCGGCCTGGACGCTCCGCCGCCCATCACCCGAAGGCCGGGTTCAGACCACTACATCATCCGCAACGGCGGCAACACCCGGCTGGCCATATTGCGTGAATTGTGGGCCGAGACCAGGGATGAGCGGTTCTTCCGTATCGGTTGCCTGTTCCGCCCCTGGCCCGAGCGCGGCGAGATTGTTGCCCTGACCGGGCACCTCGCAGAGAACGAACTGCATGGCAGCCTGTCGTTCATCGAGCGCGCCCTCGGCGTCGAGAAAGTACGCGAGCTCTATGAGCAGGAAGATGGCAAGTCGCTGTCGCAATCGGAGCTTGCCCGGCGCCTCAAAGCCGATGGCTATCCTGTGCCTCAGCCCCACATCAGTCGCATGCAGGAGGCCATCCAGTACCTGCTGCCGGCGATCCCGAACGTTCTTTATGGAGGGCTGGGGCGCCACCAGGTCGAGCAACTGACCGGCTTGCGGCGGGCGGGCGCCAGAATTTGGGAGGCCCGCGCCGCAGCCAGGCAGGTGGATGTTGATTTCGCCACACTGTTCCAGGACGTTCTTGCCGTCTTCGACGGGACACCCGGCAACTTCAACATCCAGCGCGTCCAGGACGAACTGATCGGCCAGATGGCCGACCTGCTCGGTGTCGTCTATGACACGCTCGCCCTCGAAATCGTCGACTCCGAAAAACGCTGGCAAATTCTGACCAGTGAACCTGTCGCGGCACCGACGGCTACGCCTTCCGTCGCAACGTTGCCGCAGACCGCGCCGACGCAGCTTTCTCCGCCCACACCCACAGCGCCGCGAACTGGTGAGACGCCAGCGCCGGCACCAGAGTCCCGCACGCAGACGAAGCCAGCCCCGGCGCAGCCTCCCGTATCTGACGATCAGCCGGAGGATGAAAACCAACGGTCTGCGCTGCTGCAGGAGCACATCGTCTCCCTCGCGCCAACGACCGATCGCCTCCAGTCGATCCAGCGCCTTATTGCCGACCATACTGGAGAGGCGCACAACGACTTCGAAAGCAACGTCCTTCAAGCCATTCCCGTGCAGGTCGGCGGCCTTTATCCGATCTCGGACGTATGGCACATCGACGCTGGCCTGGACGAACCCGAACGCTTGCGTACGCATATTGCGCAGTTCGCACTGGAAATCGCCAGTGAAGCCGGCGTGGGAGAGCATATCGTGCCGTCCGATGATGGCATCGGCTTCTCATGCGCATCCCGCATCGACCGTGCGGACCCTGCAGGCGCAATGGCGCACCCCGGCGCAATCCTGACTTTTCTGCACGTCCTGAGTGCGCCTTATCTGTCGGCCAGTTCCTCTCCGGCGCGTATCGACACTTCACGACTGGCTGGAGATTTGGGCGTCCTGTTACTGGGAATGGTACCATCGGCCATACCGTCCCGGAACCAGTCCCATGTCCTGAGCGACAACGGCCTGGTGAAACTGTTCCGGCTGGTCCGGCTCGCGCGCCGCCTGCTGGAAATCGAGGCAGGCATCATGGGTGGCGACGGCGCCATGCCCGGGTCATGAGGGGAGGCGCCATGTCGAATCCCCATCCTCTCAATCAGGCAGTGATCGCGCAGGCCCTGCATGACCTTCGCAACGGTCAGCTAAGGAGGGCCAAATCCATGGGATTCGAGGATGAGGATCTCGATGCGCTCAAGCATCCCGCCATGGCCAGCGTGCTGGCCAATGCCCTGGTCTCCTGGTGCTCTGTGACAGTCAATCGGGACGTCGTGCAACGCCTGCTGCACCAGTGGGACAATGTTCAAAAGGAAATCCATGTCATTGACCGCCTGTTGACCCTGGGTGCCAGCACTGAACTGATCAGTCGTTTCTATGGGCTGACCCATCAGGAAATCGCTGTACGCCGCGGCGTCCTCGGGCTCCCCAAGCGCAAGGGGCGCCACCCTGTCCTCACAGAAGAGCAGGATTGCGATTTATGGAATCGCTGGTCGGAAACCGTGAAAGAGCGCGGTGTGGCGCTGAACGACGAAACGGCGATGCTCGGCATCGCCGCAGACCTTGCCGAAAGCATGGGGCTTCCCATCTCAGTCATCTGGAGCGCCATCGGCAGGTGGATCGATGAAGGGCTGGTCTGAGCATGGACAGCCCACGCCGATCAAGCGGTCCCGTATCGCTGGGCGACCTCTTCGATCAGGCTCTTCAGCGGATGCAGGTTCAGCAACCGCCACCAGCACCTGTCCAGACAGCCCCAGCCCGCCAGAATGACGGTTTCATTTTCAGCGGCAATCGCCATGACTCCGTGCCACGCGCCTTGCTCACGGACAATCGCCTGACGCCGCTGGAACGCAATGCGTGGCAGGTATTCCGGTTGTTGCTCAATGACGATGGCATCACCGCTCTACCGACCTACGACCAGCTTGCGCCCTGGCTGGCCTCGATGCCATGCGCCACCAGAGCCTCACATGAAACGGTCGCTCGCGCCCTGACCCTGCTACGGCTTACACGCTGGATCAGCCTGGTAAGGCGCCGGCGCGACCCCAGGACAGGACGCATCCAGGGCAACCTTTATGTCCTGCACGACGAACCTCTCACTCCCTACGAAGCCATCCAACTCGACGTCGATTATCTGGAACTGGTCAGCCAGTCGCTGGCCCATGCCAGCAAATCCGTTCAGCGCGTCGGCGTCCACACGCTCAGGGAAATGATCGACGACCCGCTGCTCAGCGGACGGGAACTGCCGAGCCGGCTGCAGGTGATATCGCAGCGTCTGGCCGCGCAGGGATGGACCGAAGCCAGGACTTATCCACAGCCTGGGGATAATTACGATTCCGAAGACGGTGAAACCGACCTTCTTCGGAATCGTGACACACCCTCTTCGGAATCCGAAGTGGGCGAAAAAACGCGGAAAACCGGCTCACTTCGGATTCCGAAGACCGATAGTACAGTACGTAAAGAAAAAGAAATAAAAGAAGTACGTACAGTACCGCGCGGGTTGGGCATGCTTCGTCTTCCCGAGCGCTTCATGTCGCTCAAGGCAGAACAGCAATCGGGCGCACTGGCCGCATTGCAACCGGTCGATCCCGACCTGCATCAGGCTGTTCTCGATGAATGGGATGCCCGCTGCCGCGCGAGCAGCGTGCGCAATCCGGCCGGCTACCTGTTTGGCATTATCCAGAAAGCCATGCGCGGCGAGTTCCGTGCGTGGGCCGGGCAGAGGACGCCACCCGATGCGAATGGCGCAAAACCCGAGCCACCACGACAACCCGTAGATCCTGAAGTGGCGCAGGCCCATATCGCCCGGCTCCGCTCAATGCTTCGTTTGTCGTAGAGCTTGCATCTATCAACGCGCGGTCGTGCCCATGCCAGGCCAATCGCCGCCGTCGACCATGATGTAAGGTTCCACTCAGTTCCATAGTCGCCTATACCCCGGGTATAGCGGAACATGAAGCCTTCCCCCCACAGGTCAGCATGCGTTCAAGGCGGTTCAAGAATTGAGCGTCCACCGAGAGCCATGGACGCCTATACCCTGGGTATAGCGCAACACACTGCCTTCCGGCCACGGCATGCAGGCCGTGGCCCTCGCTGACGCAGCCGAACGTCCATTGAGAGCTGTGGACGCCTATACCCCGGGTATAGCGCAACACACTGCCTTCCCGATCCCGGCAGATTTCGGGCGCCTCCCTTCCGCGAACAGATTCCCGGTTCCGGAACTGCCCGGTCGTGCCGCCACCTGCCCACAAACAGGCGCTGCCTCGGTGCGGTTTGATGACTGACGGCCTTCCGGCCAATGGCGATGCTGGCCTCTCGTTCCAATACCGGGAGTCGTCAACATGGCCAACGAAACAGAATCTCTGCAATTGAACCTTGGGTCCTTGCGCAGCGCGATGTCGCTGACGCTGCACACCCACCATGCGTCGCGCATCTGGCACGGGCGCACGCCATCCGAAGGCAAGCCCGGCATCATCGGCCTCAACGGCTTTGTCGCCATCATGAACAAGCTGAAGCGCGGAGCCGAGCAGGACGACCCCTATTCGGACTGGTGGATGCTGCGCATCGAGGACAAGCTCAGCACGACCAGGGAGCAGCTTCAAACCCTGCGCGAGCAGGTGGACCAGGCGCTGGCCGACATTCCGCAGGCGCTCAGCCTCGGTGAAAATCTCAACGTGCAGCCCGTCAAGCTGCCGCTGTTCGTCTCCTCCCAGTTGGGCTTCATGGCGGTCTACCTTCTGGCCGACTATGACGATCTTGCCCGTCGCCTGATCCTGGCGCATCACACCGCCCTGATCGATCGCAGCACGCTTGAACGTTGGTTGGGCGAAGGTGCGCACTCCCTGCGCAGCCTGTTCAGCCTGGCGCAGCAGTACCGCTACTCCGGCACGAAACGTGACGATTTCGCGGCCAACAACGCCGCAGCACGCGCAGCCGTGGAGAAATATGGTGAGCTGCCGCAGGACGTGCTCGAAGGCGAGCGCCGCTCCCGCTTCGCACCGCCGCTTATTCGGCGTTCGCCACTGGCCTCAATGACAACCCGGACCTCAGCCCCGGCAGCCGTGCCGGCCAGCAATACCGAACAGACTGCGCCAGCCGCTTCCGATGAGGGGGCCGGCGATGAGGCATCCGCGTCGTCGGACGAAGAGGATGCCTCATCATGAGCGACACGATCCGCTTCGAAGCGCTGGAACAGACTGACTTCCAGAAGCTGGAACATGCAGCCTACCTAAAAGGCCTTTTGAAACCCTTTAAAGGTAATGGGGAGCTCGCGACCTGGGCCAGCCAGAGCGCAGCGCTGCGAGACGACCTGATTGGCCTGGCGCAGCGCAGGGTGCTGGCACAGGCCCGCAGCCACCCCTTCAACCTGCTCCCCGTTCAACTGGCCCAACAGAACACTGGCGCAGGAACGACCTTCCTCCGTTGGCGCAACCTCGATCGTTCCAGCATGGGTGTGGCGCTGTGGGAGGAACTGGTTGCGAGCCCCGCCACGCCGGCCGGCCTGATTGACGACCTCCTTGCACTGGAACAGCAGCGCATCGTGATCAACATGCAGATCAGCCTGTGCCACACCATTGCCCGGCAAGGTATGGAATGCGCCAGCAAGTTGGCGTCCGCGCAGGCCGTTCACCAGCGCAGGGCCGGCGGCGGGACCGGTACTGGTCCATCGACAGACGGGCCATCCTCATGAACGGTCCTCCCGCTGATGCTGCGCACTGGCTCGACCGCACCCACGCCGGGGATTGCCGCCAGTTGTTGAAGCGAATGCACGGGGACGGCGTGCGGGTGCAGATGTGCGTGACCAGCCCACCGTACTTCGGCCTTCGCAGCTACCTGCAGGACGGCCATCCAGACAAGCACCTGGAGATCGGGCGGGAGGTCACGACCCGCGCGTACATCCGCGATCTGATTGAAGTATTCCGCGCGGTTCGCGAGGTGCTGGTCGATGACGGAACTTTGTGGATCGTCATCGGCGACACCTACGCCGCGACCCGGACATGGCAGGCACCGAGCACCCGCGGCGGCCCCAAACACGCCGCTGCCCAACAGGGCGCCGGAGGCATGCGAACCGGCGACGGGCTCAAACCCAAGGACATGATGGGCATTCCCTGGGCGCTTGCTTTCGCCTTGCGGCGGGACGGTTGGTATCTGCGCCAGGACATCGTGTGGGCCAAGCCCAATCCGATGCCGGAAAGCGTCTCTGACCGCTGCACCCGGTCGCATGAATATCTGTTCCTGCTCGCCAAGAATCGCCGCTACTACTTCGATCAGGACGCGATCCGCGAACCCTCAGTCGATTCACGCGGCCCCGGCAACACACGCCCGGTCAGCGCACCGCCCGGCGAACGCGCTTCCGGCAGCAACGCAAACCTGCGCGGCAGCCTTCACAAGATCGGCGCGCGCAGCACCCGCAACAGGCGGGATGTCTGGACCATCGCCAGCAAACCATTCCGCGGGGGGCATTTCGCGGTGTTCCCCGACACGCTTGTGACGCCCTGCATTCTCGCCGGCTCCCGCATCGGCGACACCGTACTCGATCCATTCATGGGCAGCGGCACGACCGCCGTGGCAGCACTACGCCTGCAACGGAATTTCATCGGCTGCGAATTGAACCGGTCGTTCATCGACCTGCAACACCTGCACTGATGCCCATCGGTTCAGGTATTTCCCACCAGCAAGGAGTTTCACTATGAGCACGCACTACTACGGCGAGGGCAATATCGGTTCTGCGCCAGACTATCGGGAGTTTCCGAATGGGAACGACGAGCCGCGCAGGCTTCTTCGCCTGAATGTCTATTTCGACAACCCGGTTCCGACCAAGGATGGGTTCGAGGATCGCGGTGGCTTCTGGGCCCCCGTGGAAATCTGGCACCGCGATGCCGAGCACTGGAAGGACCTGTACCTGAAGGGCATGCGCGTTCTGGTCGAAGGCCGCGCCGTTCGCGACGAGTGGGAGGATGCGGAAGAAAACGAGCGCGTCACCTTCAAGATCGAGGCGCGGCGGATCGGCATCCTTCCTTATCGGGTCGAGGCCGTGACGCTCGGCGCGAAGCCACAGGAGATCGAGGGCGAAGCGGAGACGAAGCCGAAGGAGACCAGGGGGCAGAAGGAACCGAAGCAGGGTAAGGCGTAAGAACAGGCAGCACCGAGGGCGGCTGCGCCATCCGCAGCCGCCCTCAATCTTTGCTGTTAGCGCAGGGAGCAGGTCTTGCGGGGCGACTGTAGCAATCAACATGCGCCCTCAATGCGCCAGTACGTCCACCCTGCAACGGTTGCAGCCTGCACCTGCATCAGCCACGTTCGGGCCGATCCCTGACGGCGAAGTCCACTGGCTTCCACTGAGGTCCGCGCGCGCACCGATGGCGAAGCCTCAGTACATCATCCCTTTCCCGCGATCGTTAGTCACTGCCGCAACGATGCTCCCGGAGCGCAAAAAGCCGGTCAGCATCCAGTTCCCCTTGTTTGCTGCCTGCCGCTTCTACCCCCGACATGCTGATGCTCATTCGACGATCACCATGCCATTTTTCGGGGAGGCTGCATGCGACTGTATCTGTGCGAGAAGCCTTCGCAAGGCAAGGATATCGCCCGAGTGTTGGGTGCCAGGCAGCGTGGTAACGGCTGCTACAACGGACCCGGTATCGTCGTGACCTGGTGCATCGGGCATCTGGTCGAAGCGGCACCACCGGAAGCATACGGGGAACAGTACAAACGCTGGTCCATCGAACAGCTTCCCATTATTCCAGAGCGCTGGCGCAGCGAGGTCAAGGCCTCGACTGCCACGCAGTTCAAGACGGTCAAGCAACTGCTCGGACAGGCCACCGAACTGGTGATTGCCACCGACGCCGACCGCGAAGGCGAAATGATCGCCCGCGAGATTATCGACCTGTGCGGCTACCGCGGCTCCATTCAGCGGCTGTGGTTGTCCGCGCTTAACGATGCGTCCATCCGTAAGGCGCTGGATGCTCTGAAACCGTCGAGCGAGACATTGCCGATGTACTACTCGGCACTCGCCCGTTCGCGTGCGGACTGGCTGATCGGTATGAATCTCAGCCGCCTGTTTACAGTGCTTGGTCGTCAGGCCGGCTACCAGGGCGTGCTGTCGGTTGGCCGCGTGCAGACACCGACGCTGAAGCTGGTCGTTGACCGCGATCGGGAGATCGCGCGTTTCGTTTCAGTGCCGTACTGGGCTGTCGATGTGCAGCTGTCCCATGCGGGCCAATCGTTTTCCGCCAGTTGGGTGCCGCCCGAAGGCTCCACGGACGATGCCGGCAGATGCTTGCAACAGTCCGTGGCGTTGCATGCGGCAGATCAAATACGTGATGGCCGCAAGGCGCTGGTGCAATCGGTGGAAACCGAGCGCGTTCGCGAAGCTCCGCCATTACCGTTCGATCTCGGCACTCTACAGGAAACCTGCTCCAGACAGTTCGGCCTCGACGTTCAGGAAACACTGGACATTGCCCAGGCCCTGTATGAGACGCACAAGGCGACGACCTATCCGCGCAGCGATTCCGGCTATCTGCCGGAAAGCATGTTTGCCGAAGTGCCGGCAGTGCTCGATGCCATTGTTGCCACCGATCCCAGCCTGCGCCCGTTGATCGACCAGCTCGACCGCAATCAGCGTTCACGCGCCTGGAACGACGCGAAAGTGACGGCGCACCACGGCATCATTCCGACGCTGGAACCCAGCAATCTTTCGGCCATGTCGGAGAAGGAACGAGCCGTCTATGGACTGATCCGGGCGCACTTCATCGCGCAGTTCATGCCCCACCACGAGTTCGACCGGACCGTCGCGCTGTTATCCGCGAGCGGCCAGTCGCTGCAGGCGAACGGCAAACAGGTGGTCGTTCCAGGCTGGCGGCTGGCGCTTGCCGATCGGCGTCCGGTCAGCCCCGAGGGCGACGAGGAGCAATCTCAGCGCAGCCAGATCCTGCCCGCGCTGAGCAATGGCATCCAATGCGGCGTCGAGCAGGTGGAATTGAAGGCGCTGAAAACGATGCCGCCCAAGCCCTATACCCAGGGCGAACTGGTCAAGGCCATGAAGGGTGTCGCCAAACTGGTGACAGACCCGAGGCTGAAACAGAAACTCAAGGAGACCACGGGGATCGGCACCGAAGCCACGCGCGCCAGTATCATCAACGGCCTTCTCGGCCGGAGCTATCTGCTCAAGAAAGGCCGCTCCATCCGCGCTTCGGATGCCGCATTCACGCTCATTGATGCTGTACCTTCCGCCATTGCCGATCCCGGCACGACCGCCGTGTGGGAGCAGGCGCTGGACATGATTGAAGCTGGCCAGTTGACCCTGGACACGTTCATCGAAAAGCAGTCCATCTGGATCACTCAGCTGATCCAGCAGTATGGCAGCACCAGACTGGCCATCCAGGTTCCGGAGGGTCCGGCCTGTCCCGTGTGCGGCGCTGCAACCCGGCAGCGCACCGGCAAGACCGGCGTCTTCTGGTCATGTAGCCGTTATCCCGATTGCAAGGGCACCGTGGCGATCGAATCGTCCGGTGGCAAACGTCCGCCCGCCCGCAAGCGGCGCGCGCCCCGCAAGACGTCCTGAAGTCAGACACGTCCTGCCCAAACCGCGATTTCCAGCGGTTGTCAGGCATTGCCCCGCCAGCGGCGGGGTGTCCCGAGCATGTCTCCGCCTTCTGCAAAGGCATGTTCCCCTCCAGCGGTTCGTGTCGCCGGGAGGGATGAAGGTGTTTTCCTGCCCGGCTGCATAAACGCAGCCTGTTGATCAGCGATTTCTGCGTCCGATCCGAAGGGTCTCCTGGCGCCTTGCGTGCGAGGTGCCAGGAGACCCTTCGGGGACGACGGTGTTCGATTCCGGTGCCCGCCGGTGAAACAACGGGTTCCTTTTGTGCGCGGATGTGCGCCGAACGATACCGGCCCCAGCCACGAAACGGGTCGGGTGCGATCGCTGACTCAGCGACAGGCTATGACGACGGCCCGGTCCCTGCGGCAGCCCACAGGTGGTTTCCTTGTCTTTCGCTGGAGGCGCTCAGCCTCCAGCGTCCCTGTTCCTCTCCTTCCTCACCTTGCCCCCGCCGAACCTCGGATCGCGCGGTCATGGGCGCTTGCGCCCCAACCAGAACAGGAGATGCGACATGAACCATCCCAACCTTCAGTACGGCAGCGTCTGCAGCGGCATCGAGGCCGTCAGCCTGGCCTGGCAGCCGCTCGGCTGGCATCCGGCCTGGTTTTCGGAAATCGAGCCGTTCCCGAACGCTGTGCTTGCCCATCACTACCCCGATGTTCCGAATCTGGGCGACATGACGGGTATCGCGGACCAGGTACTCGCCGGAACCGCAACCGCACCCGACATTCTTGTCGGCGGCACGCCTTGCCAGGCTTTCAGCGTTGCCGGTGCGAGGAAAGGCCTCGCCGACCCGCGCGGCGCGCTCACCCTGAAATATACGGAGCTTGCAAATGTCATCGATGAAACCCGCCAGCAGTTGCACCAGCCACCCTCTGTCATCGTCTGGGAAAACGTGCCCGGCGTCCTCTCCGACAAATCCAACGCCTTCGGATGCCTTTTGGGCGCACTGGCCGGCGAAAGCCGCGAACTGCAACCACCAGGGACCAAATGGACGCACGCAGGTTGTGTGTCTGGACCCCGCCGCCGCGTCGCGTGGCGAGTTCTCGACGCGCAATATTTCGGTGTCGCCCAACGGCGCAAGCGCGTGTTTCTTGTGGCAAGTGGTCGTGATGGATTCGATCCCGCAGAGGTAATGAAATGAGCGCCTCCTTCTCTTAAGGTGAGGCGGTAGTGTGGAGCTGACAGGCCGAAGTCAGTTACCTTTCAAAATGAATCAGCGTTCCATTTATCCGGATGGTGTCGAACGAACGGGCTGAATTCAGGTGCCTGAGGTTTTAATGTCTTATCATCATTGAAATCCTCTTCTCTGTTGAAGGGGATAATGGGCCATTCATTGAGATTCATAAGCCTGCTTTCGAAGTCTTTTACTTTTTCATTGAGAAACTGCTGCTGCTTTTCTTTCGCTAATCCATCAAGGCCACCGCGAACACCATGGATCAGGTAAGGTTCGAGCATCGTGTAACCTATATAGTGAAGGGCATGTATAGGTGGCCATAACATTAAACGCATGTCGCCATCACGTCCGTTATACGCGCAGGCATTTGCAGAAGCACCGGCGGATACTGTCAGTAAAGCCCGTTTACCCTTCATCACACCATTTTCATGACGGTGGCTGCTGTCATAAATCCCGCCGTAAACAAATACCCGGTCCATCCAGCCTTTCAGGATTGCAGGCATACCGAACCACCAGAAGGGAAAATGCAGCAGTAACAGGTCCGAATTTTTCAGTAATTCAATATGTCTCGTAACATCTTCGGGCAGCTTATGCGCGTTCCAGTGGTGCCTTTGCTCCCGCAGGGCGTCAAACCTTTCAACGTCCTGCCTGTCAGGGTAAAAAATTTGCCCCTCACACGGTTCGAAATTTTCACTGTATAAATTGACTGAATGAACGCGTGAGCCCTGTTTTTCAAAAATTCTGGCGGCTTTAGATGCGAGATATGAGTTAAATGAGTCTGCTTCAGGATGAGCAGTGATAATCAGTACATTCATAATGATCCTCCGTAACGACTGTTCATCGTTATAGTGTTTTCTTTTATTTTTTCCTTCAATTACGCACCTTGAGGTAACCACCCATGGCATATCCAGGAAACGTTTACTCATCCAAGTGTTCAGCCCGGGATGCGCTGGCGCTTATCTCGGGCAAATGGGTAATGCTCATACTCCCTGCCCTGGAAGAGGGTCCGATTCGCAACGGAGAATTGATGAGAAAAATAGAGGGCATCTCACAAAAAGTTCTTACCCAGACGCTGCGACAGCTCGAACGACATGGACTGGTGTCCAGAGTCGACTACGGTGAAAAACCCGCCTGCGTGGAATACAGCCTGACTGGGGTGGCTGAGTCACTTGTCAGCACACTCAAAGCTCTTGACCGCTGGGCAGAGCTAAATTTCCCTGAACTTGACGCAGCGAGGAGCAAATACGATCTGGAAAACGACCGTTTTTAACCATGCAGGAGGAGACAAAAATGAAACTCATGCCAGTCGGTGTCGACATTGCCAAGAACGTGATGCAGGTTCACTACGTGGATATGAATACGGGAGAAATTTTTAGTAAGGCGATCAAGCGCGCGAAATTTATTGAGTTTTTCACCAATCGTTCACCCTGCCTTATTGGCATGGAAGCCTGTGGCGGCGCACATCACTGGGCCCGGCAGTTGAGCAGACTCGGCCATCAGGTGAAACTGATGCCGGGCGAATTCGTCAAGGCCTTCAATATCCGTAACAAGAATGATACGGCAGATGCTCAGGCAATCTGGCGAGCCGTGCAGCAACCGGGCAAAGCCGTTGCGGTGAAGACGGAGGATCAACAGGCCATGCTTGCCCTGCACCGGATACGTTCGCAGTTATTGAAATTCCGGCTGATGCAGACCAAC
Organism: Pseudomonas sp. 22490; assembly: GCF_052044465.1. Taxonomy (NCBI): domain Bacteria; kingdom Pseudomonadati; phylum Pseudomonadota; class Gammaproteobacteria; order Pseudomonadales; family Pseudomonadaceae; genus Pseudomonas; species Pseudomonas sp. 22490. Next base: position 57,987 of record NZ_JBQENS010000023.1, read on the forward strand.
GCTTTACACGGTTTACTTGCAGAATATGGCGAGGTGATGCGTACAGGGCGTGCCAGCCTCATTAAAAATGTCCCCGATATTCTTGCCCGCCTGTCCGGACGCTTACCGGCAGTGCTCATAGAAAGCCTGCGTGAACAACTGGGTGAAGTTGAAAGAACGGATGGTCGGATTGCTGACATTGAACGGCGGATACGCGAGCTGAGCAGAGATGACCCCAGCGTAAAAGCGGTCAGTGCCATTCCCGGCGTGGGCTTCCTGACCGCCACTGCTGCGGTCGCGTCAATGGGTAGCGCGGACGCATTCCGTTCAGGTCGGGAGTTTGCCGCCTGGGTGGGCCTCGTCCCGAGGCAAACCGGAACCGGCGGGAAGATTCAGTTGCTGGGGATCAGCAAGCGAGGCGATAAATACCTGCGCAAGCTGCTGATCAACGGTGCGCACAGCGTCATACAGAATGCCCGCGAGCCGGGGGCCTGGGTCACCGACCTGCTGAAGCGGCGCCCGGTGAACGTCGCCTCCGTGGCGCTGGCCAACAAAATGGCACGAATCATATGGGCTGTGCTGGCACATGGCAGACCCTACCAGAAGGAAACGGCTCTGTACTGAGCACTTACTTGCGAAATCACAGTGTATAAGCAGAACATCAACAGGTTGCGCAGGCAGTGTATGTAATGGCAAAACAGGTCAGACCGGGACTCACCAGGCCTGAAAAAAGTATCGAACTTCGGGTTCGCAGAGGTAATTGAGGCGTGAGTCAGCGGATTTCATTAGGGTCAGCAGCCGCTATCGCAGCTGCATAAAGACCGGATATATAGCCGCAATCGTCCTGTCCGTCATCAAGTACAAAGCCTGGCAAACAGGAGGCGCTCATATATACTTTTTGAGCCCGATCGCCTGCACGGGGATTCTGCGGCGGGCGAGCAAGCGTGGCAAATCACTTCCGGCTCTCCTGGAAGCAGCTCTCATCGCCCAGGCGGCTTTTCCGGATCTATGGCCGGAGCCTATGAACGGGTATCCGTCACCGTCTGCTTCGGAGGCGGCAACAGGCAAGGACCGATAGATACAGCGGCTTGCCTGACCGCACGGGGACACAAGTGCGATTTCGAGGTTGAAACCTTCGCGGCCCAGTCGGTCACCGGGCAGCGGACGCACGCCCTGAACACCGCCAACGGCGGCAAAGGTAGCAGCGAGGACGGGACCGGACGCGGCGTGCCAATCGTCACGCATAAAGCGCCTTTACCGGGGATGCCTGTCGCCTTCTCCCAAAACAGCCGCAACGAGGTTCGCCTTGAGGGCGGTGACGGGCAAATCGCGGGCGCGCTGTCGATTGGTGGTGGAAAGCCTGGTCAGGGATTTCCTACGATCGCGTACGCGCCTGGCCGATACGCCGCACCGGAAAGTCATGACGGGCAGCAAGCACCCATCCTGGGTTTCACGGCCAAGGACTACGGCGCCGACGCTCTAGAAAACCTGGCCCCAACCCTCCGCGCGGGGGGCCACGCCGGAAGTCATCCGAATGCAGGCGTCATGCCGGCGATCGCCTTCAAAACGCTGCAAGCGACCTTCAACTACGAGATATCTGGCACGCTGATTAGCCATTACAGCAAGCGGCAGGAAAACCCGGACACGATCCTCGGCCCGGATCTGGTCGCACGCTCCGCCGCGGTGCGTGGGCGGGAGGGTGGCGCAACGGCCGAGTTGGGCGGTGCCGTGGCTGACGCCCTGCGCGCAAGCGACGGCGGCAGCGATAAGCCCCACGTCCTGCTTCCCTCGCTGGAGGCTTATTTCCATGGCGAGCTGATCCCACAAGACGAAAGTGGCTGGGCGCAGTGGGCCTGCTGGCGCGTGCGGCGCCTGATGCCTTTGGAATGCGAGCGTCTTCAGGGGATGCCAGACAACTACACGCTGGTGCCATATCGCGGCAAGCCAGCAGCCGACGCACCACGCTATAAAGCGATCGGCAATTCGATGGCGGTGCCCTGCGTTGCATGGCTCGGGCAGCGTCTGCAACAAGCATTGCAGCCACGGTAACCGGACGCTTGCGAACGCTCATTCTCGGCTGACGTCGAGGCCACGCTTCGCCATAGTGCGGCCATGCGTTGCTGATCCCGATCAGCGCCATGCCAGCAGCCGGGTCTTCAGGCTGCGCCGTGGAACAACCACGTAGACCGATCCAGTCCGCTTCGCATCACTCTCGCGGACGCACGCCACAGCCGGCGTCGATGCATCTCGTCCCCGCGCGATCACGCTCTTCCAATTCATGCCCAGCGCCTACCGGCCAGCCGCGGCATGTCTTCGCTCGCGCTTTCATCCTTCGCGCCCATTACGGCGCATGACTGTCAGGAGGCCCCCATGGGCACTATTCGTCTCAAAACGAACCAGCACCGTCTGATTTCCAATCTTCGACATGCCTTCAATCCTCAATCCATGCTCGGCGAGCTGCTGCAGAATGCACGGCGAGCCGGCGCGAAAAACGTCCACATCACCGTGGACGACGACGCGATCACTGTCTGCGACGATGGTTCCGGCATCGCCGACCTGCAATCTCTCATTCACATCGCCGAATCCGGCTGGGACCCGGAACTACAGGCGCGCGAGAACGCCTTCGGTATGGGCGTGCTTTCAACCTTGTATTTTTCCAGGCATCTGTCGGTGCATTCGGGCACGCAGGCGTTCAGCGCCAGCACCGCGACCATCATCCGCGGCGACGGCATTGAGGTCTACGCCGAAAAGCCTCGTATCGGCACGGAGATTCGTCTCGACGGCGTGCAATCTCCGACTGCCGGCGTCAATCTGCCGGTTTGGGCGGAACAGCAGCTCAAGAGGTTGTGCGAAGCCTTTCCTGTGCCTGTCTTCCTCAATGGCATGGAACTGGCTCGACCACTGACCGATCCGTCATTGCCTTGGCGCGAAACGCCTGTCGGCCGGATTCTGCTCAACCTGGAGGCCTCGTGCGTCCAGTGGCAGTGCTTCTTGCAGGGACTTCCCATAGGGCTTTCTCCCAGAGCGTCAAAACATCACGTAGTAGTGTTGCGCGACGACATGATCGCCCGGCTTCCCGATCGGCAGCATCTTCTCAATGAAGCTGACGAGTGTGTTCGCATCAGGGACGCGATCAATCAGGCTTACCGCCAGGCATTGATCGAAACCAGGGAGCGGTTGCCGGCCAGCGAGTTCATCGAGCACTATGCCGAAAGGTGCCTTTCCTCATCCAATGCAGACCTGCTGAACGATATCCACTTTGTTCCGCTGGCATGGTTCCGTGACTGGCACGGTGTTCCCCCCGGATATGTCCGCTTCTGGGAACGCTATCTGCGCACCGGCATATCGGCCAGCGAGGCATTGAACGAGGCTGGCGTCTGGCGCATCGCCAACGGCGAGGACAATGATGAAACTGCTGCCGAGGTCTATCTGAGCGCTCGCGAAGGCTTTTTGCTGGAGGAGACGCGGCTGGATGCGGGGCACTGGCTGATGTCCATGGTCAGAACGATCGACTCCGCGCAGGTGGTGATCCAGCATGCAGCCACGCTGTATGAAGACCGTCACACTGTCCTGGCAGACGGCTCGGTCTCCCTGGTATTGGTCGAAGGTCTATGCGTCAGCCTGGAAGGTGAGCCCGGCGAGTATCCGGTAGCCGCAGTGCGCAGGGCCGACACGCTCTACCTCACCACGGAGGCATATTCCGTCACCCGCCTGGTCTCGGACTATATCTTTAATGACCGCTACGAGGAGGCCAGCGAAGAGGAGGATGGCCGGACCATCAGCACTTTCATCGCCGTCGGCTGCTCGCAGGACCCCGTTCACGTCATCGGTGCCCTGCTTCCGGACACGCTGCGCTACACGCCGCAGTCCAGGCTGGCCGGTGCGACGGTGCGGCTGGTCTTCGATGATGAAGGAAAGTTGCAGACGATCACCGGTTGATCCATTTTTCACAAACGCTCCTTCGGGAGCGTTTTTTTTTGGCAATAGGGCGGCGTCAGCATTCCGATTGAAGCAGGACGAAGCCGCCCGGAGGCGCCACGCTCCTTCTCATGCGTTGCTGATGATTCAGCACCATGCCAGCAGCTACGGTCGTCCAGGCTGCGCCGCGGTTCCCACGCGCCGACCGAACCAGTCCGCTTCGCATCAGGTCCGCGGATGCACGCCATAACCGGCGTTGATGCAATTTCTTCCTCAACCCCTTCGGGACACACGCTGCGTCCTGCCGGGATGTGGCCGTTCCCGCCTCATTCCAAAGGAAATTCCCATGACCATTCATCAACAGCGCATCACCCTGAAAAGCCTCAAGGTTGCCGACTTCGCCAGCGAGGAAACACTTTGCTTCACCGCTGTCGTGTTGTTCGACGGCGAGCCTGTCGCCGATGCCAGTAATGACGGCCACGGTGGCATGACCTTCGTCCGTTCCCGCGACGGCAAACAGTCGAAGCTCTCCGAAGCTGAGCAATTTGCCGCAAGCCTGCCGGCAGTCGTCACCGACTATGACGATCCCCAGGATAGCTCCCGCAAATTCACCATCCAGATCACACTGGATTACCTGGTCGATGACCTTGCCAACACGATGCACGCGGACAAAAAAATCCGTGCTGCCTTCAATCGCGACATCGGCAACAAGGTGCTGTTCGTCAAGGACGGCAAGTTGCTGTTCCTCAAGGGCGCCAAGCTCAAGACCGTCACCGACAGACCTGCCTACTTCGCCAGGCTGCGGGCTGCGCAAAAGCAGCCAATCGTCATCCTCGCCGAGCTCGCGCCTGATGAGGCTTTCGCACTCTGGAAAAAGCACACCGGCAACGATGTTGCGTCCTGACTGCCCGCTGGCGGTCATAGCCGCGAGAACACCGATCCTTCAGTCCCATAGGGCCCTATTTGAACAGGAGCTTTCCATGCAATTGGTCCAACCCCTCTTGAAAACCGTAAGGCTAGACCTTACACTTTCATCAACATGATCCGGAGCTTCAGGCACAAGGGGCTACGGGCTCTGCATCAGCGTGGCGATACATCGGGCGTTCGTGCCGATCACATCGCCCGCCTGCGGCGCCTGCTGGCTTCCCTGGATGTCGCCCAGGCTCCCAACGATATGGATCGTCCTGGCAACCGACTGCATCCTCTCAAGGGGAAACTCGACGGTTTCTGGTCGGTCGCAGTGTCGGGCAACTGGCGCGTCATTTTTCGCTTCGGCGGTTCCGATGTGGAGCTTGTCGACTATCTTGATTATCACTAGGAGGCCATGATGCCTATGCACAATCCTCCCCATCCGGGGGAAGCCCTGCGTGAAGACGTGCTGCCCGCCATCAACATGAGTGTGGCGGCGCTGGCCAGGCACATCGGGTATTCGCGGGGGCAATTGTCCACTGTCCTGAATGGACATGCGGCAATCTCCGCCGATCTTGCCCATCGCCTCGAACTCGCAGGACTCGGTAGCGCTCGCCAGTATCTCGCCGAGCAGGCCGCATACGATCTTTGGCAAGCTGTACACCGGGAACACCCCCCGATCGCCCGTCTGCAGATCGCCTGAAAATCCTCAACACCATCACGAAGCCTCGCATTTTTTGCGGGGCTTTTTTTTGCTCGCGTCGCCTATCGGGGGCTGGCCGGTATCTCATTCCGGCATGACGAGGGGAGCGTCCTGCTCAATGCTTTGCCGCATGTGTTGCTGATGTTGTCAGCGCCATGCCAGCAGCCAGGGTCTTGCCGGCTGTGCCGCGGAATTCTCCGCGTCGACCCACCAGTCCGCCTCGCATCATCTTCGCGGACGCACGCCATTCCGGCGTCGATGCTTTTTCCACAAACCACGGGAAGCCTCCATTCCCGAAGGGATGTGGTGCTTTCCACCACCACCAGGAGAACACCATGTCCTTCGTGTCCCATCCCCAGGCCAGGGTCAGCCTGCAAGCCGACGCCACAGGCCGCCTGGCTCTGCACTGGACAGGCAAACGCCTTCCCCTGCGCGTGCTGAGAAGCGCCGCCGGTTATTACATCGGCACAACCGATGAAGAAGGTCCCGTTTCACGCGAGTCCGTCGAGTATTTCCCCAGCAGTGAAGCAGCCACCACGGCCCTGGAAACAGGTCAGTGGGAACAGCGTTCGCATCCCTGATCGTTCGCCCACAGGAGTCATAGTCATGAACCTGAGTATTTCTCTCCCCGAAGATGTGATCGATCAGATCGCACGTGAGGAAGCCCATTTCGTACTGGCGCCCGCTGCGTTCTTTCACGCCTGGAAACGTGGCGTGGAAATCGCCGGCGTCGAGTGGTTCGGCAACGGCACCCGCGAGGGATTTCTGAATGCCACCAGTAAATGGGATCTACGGCCCAACTTGCTGCTGCTCAACGATGCCCTGGGTGTCCTGAGCGGCGGACAGCGGCTTTTCCTTTCGGCAATGGTCAGCTTCTACAACGCCCGCGAGGGTGCCGCGATGCTCAAGCGTATCGGCTTCGAGGGGCTCGCTGATCTTGGCGGGCTCGATCTGGAACGCAGGCAGGTGATCGCGCAGTTGGTGCTCAATTACAGCGGCTGGTAAGCCGGTTTCATCGTTCCCCAACCAACCTCATGAGGGACGCCTCGACCCTGGTTGGGGCTTCTCACTGTTCTTCCCACGCGGATGCTCATGTCCGCTGGGGCATGGCTCCGCTCTTTTTTCAAAGGGAGCCATCATCATGGCAAACAACTACTACGAAGCGACCGGTCTTCTGTCGCTGGAGCGCGTGACGCCTGTCATCGTCGCGCTGTTCAGCGCCTTCCATCTCGACGCCAACTATCCAGGCAGCGGTCGTGCTTACATCGCCAGGATTGCCGAAACCAACGATCCGCAATGGGATGATGTGCTGGAAGGTCTGACTGGTCTGGCCGAGCAGCTAGGCATTTCGCCGAATGCAGAAGCAGAGGCCACAATTGTCGTTGTCCTGGAAAAACTGGCCGCACACTTCCATGCCGATCAGGACGAATCTTTCGAAAACCTGCTTGAGCATCATTCGTTCGAAGGAGATGCAGACCTTGAAGTCTTGTTCTTCATCGCCTCTTGCTTCGACGATGGCCATAACCTTGTCTCTATTCAGTTCGAGGGTTGCTGGTATTGCAGCAAACCGCGACTGTTCGAGTTTGGTGGTCACGCATGCTTCATCAGCCGGGAGATCTCCCTGTTCAGCGACACGCCCCAGATGCTGAGACTCGGGAAGGATCTACACCGGGTCTTGCAGGAGGGAAATATCACTGAAGCAGCTGCTCGCATCACTTTTGCAACGGCAGGTTTTCTTGCCGGAATCCAGGATTCGAATAGCCGCAAAGCACTGCGGAAACGCGTGGCAGAAAGCCTGCTCCAAGGTCAGGACTGAGCTTTCGACACAAACTACGCATCTTATCCACCCACCGGGGCGTTATCCCCGGCGGGGTCGCTCCGCTTAACTCGCTGGAGAAATCCCATGTCCCAGACACTCAATCCTTTTATTCGCGGCTATCGGAATCTGCATTTTGTCCGAACACTTTGCATCAGCCACGAAGACGACAGCCCGCTGATCTGGCGGCCTTTGCATCCCAGTCAGGCGCATCTGCCTGACGATCAGATCGCACAGTTCCCCTGCCTTCTGTCCAGCGATTATGCGCTGATCACCGAGGGCCAGGAAATACCGGAAGACCTGGAGGCACAATGCCAGACTTCCGGCCTAGTACGAACGGTTGTCTACGCCATTACCGGCGATGACTTCGGCCATCCCGTTCACGTAGGCGACTGCTATTCTCGGGAAGCTGCGCAGGAAGTGATCCATCGGCTGAGTTTCGACACCGGATTTTATAGCCGGTGCTGGGAGATCAGCACAGCGCATATTACCGAGGAATCTTTCCACTATCTGGCCGAGTTGGCAGATATCGCCACACCGACCGGGTTCCGGTTCATCGCATTCCGCATCCCATATAGCCCGGCGATCGGCATCAAACTGATTGCGACACCGTGGACAGATGAAAACCTGTTGCACGTGGAGGGCATAACTGCAGAGCAATTGCGGCAGGAGCATCTGGAAAAAGGTATGCCGGAAGCTCTGGCCGACACCATTCATCTGGCCGCACTGGCCGATATCCGCATCCTGATCTTTGATGCTGATGCTCCGGCCCTAGACGACCTGCCTCAATATGAAGAGTAAGTACGAGTTGAATTTTGAGCCTCCAAGTGAGGCTCTTTTTCTTTATAGTTGTCGTCAATTGAACTCCTAATTTCAGGACAACTTTGCGACGATGGCATCGGAGACCGGAATAAAGACAGCAGCGACTTCTGCCGAGAGAATGCTGTGGGGTGCCGTCAGGAACATCGTGGCAGCGAAAGACGCACTGGACGCCGCGCTGAAATCGCCAGCCTCATCAGTCCTTGTTCCTCCCGAGCTGCGCAATGCTGCAAGCTCCGCGATCGATGTCTCCGCCTTCACCAGGGCTGTGGTGCCGTTTCTGGACCTGACGCACTCGCTTCATCCCCGACGTGCCCGCGTCCCTCTCGATCGTTTGCTGGGTGAGTCCTGGCGTTGGCGAGAGCCATCATCGCCAAGCCGCTCCGTCACGGCGCTTGCCGACTATCTGCTGGACGATGACCGCTCTCTGCCCGGCGACCGCGACCAGGCCATTGTGTTTGAGATCGCGCCGCTGGGATTGTGGTTCGCCCACGAAGGCAAAAACCGGGTCCACTTCCTGCGCTCCGGCGGCGCAACCGAAATGCCTGCGATGGTGACGACCGTGGATTACCCTGCGGCCGAACGGCTGGCTCTCTACCGTCTGGCGATCTCGGGAAGGGAAGAGCTTTGGTGCGTACTGGACGGGTGCCGGGCCAGGCGCTTGTTGTTGCCGCAGCTCACCCACGCACTATTGACGGCCTATGGCGTGGCTCCCGCGAGCCGCTGGCCGCAGGATCTGCCTTCGCCTCATATGATCGCCGAGGTGCTTCAGCAGCGTTTGCCTCGCCTGGAGATCGGTCAGGACGTCGACCTGGAGCAGCTTCGCATCCGTATCCTGAAAAATCACGACGAAGAAGCGTTCACCGAACTCAATCTCTTTGAAATTCTGGCCGCAGGCCCGCTGAAGGTGCGATGGAGATGGCTCGCCTGCGCATGCGTAATATGCCTGGGCGGCCTGGCATTGAGCCTGATATTGCCACAGCCCTGGGATGGCCAGGCCCGGCTTCTGCTCGCCGGCGGCGTCGGTGGATTTGTCGCATGCCTGCTGCTCCCCTGGCTTCGGGTTCGCCGGAAACACCTGCGGGACGAAGATCGCTGAAGTCCGATAACGCTACCCGAATACGGTGAAGTGTTGGCCCCGATAGGCGCTAACAATTTCCACCGTCATGGATCAACCTGACCACATGTTTGCTGGCGTTGCCGGCTGCATGCCCAGGCAGTCGAGACCTTCGAGACTGCGGTGCTTCATTGCACTGGTTGGCCTGTTCTACCGGCGCATACCGCGCCACTCACTCAACCCACAAGGGACCCCTCCCTTGTGGCGGGAATCCCTTGCTTTTCCTCAAGGAGATCCCAATGGACCGTTCCCTCATCAAGTCCCTGATGCCTTCGCTGGTCGCAGGTCACGTGCCTCGTAACGCACGAGGCTTCAAGTATCGCGTATTCGATGATCAGCCGCAGATATCTGCATTCGGCTTCGCCATTGATCCCGATGCCTTCGACGGCAAAGTGGTCGCGGCCGGTGACGATGCCATTGTCGTCAAGGTCAAGCCCACCGAGTTCGCGGTGCTCGACCGCAATCTGGTGTCCTCTGTCCCGAACGAAGGGGCCAAGGTGCATGTTCAACCCTACGCACGGCGCCGGTTCGACGGCCTGCGCGCGGACACCCCGGAAGAACGCACCGAGATGACGTCTGACGGCATTCCCTACACGGTCAAGACGCACGTCCTGGGCTCCGCGCCGGCCAAGCTGCCCATCCCCGAGCCACAGTGCCTAGAACTGGGTCAGCTCATCCAGCAGTTGGAAGAAATGCCGGCGCCCGATGGTTTCCGGCGTATCACCCACATGCTGGTCGATGCTGGTGCCCGTGACTTCACCTGGGTCGATCCGAAGCCGTCCAGCATCATCGAGACACCTCCGGCAATCAGCTTCGCGGTTTCGACCGGAAAGTTCGAGGGCCGGGTGACGATCCTCTATGACCGCGCAGGCGACACCTACGTGGTGGAGCTGCATCGCGACGGCGAATTGGTCGATCGGCACGACGAGGTGTATTTCGACATGCTCGGCGAAGTGCTGGAGCGGCTCATCGACGACGGGCGCTGGCGCCTGATCGACGTGAGCGTGATCGACGCCAAGCCCGCCCGGCGACGCCAGGCGGTGCTTGCGTGACTTTCACGGCCAGCGACTCCTGGGTGGTGTATTCGCCCAACGAGTCGGCCGTCAGCGACAGTGCTGGCTTCTGGTCCAACGAGTTCGGCTGGGTCCCCCTCGACCATGCGACGTGTTTCACGACCGATGAGGCCCGTGACGCGATGCTTCCGATATCGGTCGGCCACGACGCGCGGCTCGTTCCCTGGCTTGAGGCTCAACAGTTCTACGGCTGACCTCAAGACCGCCAGTCCTTCCATCAACCGGTCATGTACCGCAGCGGCTCCCCATCCAGAAGGTTGGGGAGCCTTCTCTATTCCACACAGGAGATTCCGTCCATGTCACTAAGTTTCAAAGGTGCCGACCTGCGCCCCGTGCTCGCCGAGGCCGAGGCGAACAAATGCCGCGTCGTCCTGGTAAAGGACCACGGCGTCTACTTCCTTGCCGAGCGAGGTGAGCGAACACCAGAGGGGCGTCAGAAGCTGCTGGCCTACGCCATCGGCTGCAACCCTGACATCGACCCGTTCGATGATTGGTGGGAACGCGCCCGAACCGAGTTGGGTGGCGATGATTTCGCAGAGCATTTCGAACTGCGGGACAGCGTGTTCGCACGCATCCTGAGCAGCGAGGACGATCTCGAACTCTCCGCCACGCCGACACAACTGTTCCTGCAAGTCGTTTCACCCACCCAGGGCGACGACTGAACGACGAACCGGTCGCTCTGTACGCAGCAGCGACGTTTCATTCACCCGCCGGGGTCCTGTCCCTGCGTGGGAGGACTCCGGATTCTTTCTGGAGATATTCATCATGCCAGCAATCACCAGCAGCACATCCTCACAGCCTATCAGCGATACCGGCATCTCGTTTGATGAATCCGCCTGGCGGGCTGTCTGCGAGAAGGTCGCCGTGCAAGCCCACAACGGCTGCGGACTGTCTCACGACTACTACGTCGAACGCTTCAGTTCGGAGATTGAACGACACGTAGATCGACTGCCCGAATGCCAACGGACACAAGCTCTGCAGATCGCGCAGGACTGGGATTACGCAACGCCTGCCGAGAGGCAGGAAACCGACGACTGGAATGCCGAGAACGGCTACTGCACACACGGAATCGAGCTGGGATGCTGCCCGGCCGGTTGCGGTTCATAACACCATACTGATCCAGCGAAGCCCCCTGATGGGGGCTTTTTTTCGTGCGGCTAACGAACAATAGGGCTGCGAACCAGTACCGATTCCGGATAGCCGGCTGGCGCAGCGGATGCCACGCTACCGCCATGTTGCGCTGACCCCGGTCAGCAACATGCCCAGGTAGCCATTGATCTTCAAGGCTACGGCGCTGTTCCGTCCGCGTGATCACACCAGTTCGCACTCGGCATCCCAGCGCGAACGACCGTCGAGCAATCGGTGGTGATGCCAACCTAGTTGTTTCCGGATCTCACGATCCATCAACCCGCGCGGGGGTTACACACCTCCCGTACGGGGTCGGTGTGTCTCCGCATTCTTGTCCTCAAGTCTGGAGATTCACCATGACCACTTCTACCGAAAAGTCCTTTTTCGACCTGCACATCACTGGCCTCGGCTATCTCAATCGCATCCGCGAAGTGAAGCCGAAGAAAGGTGAGCCGTTCCTGGCCTGCGATATCGCAGCGCTCAATGGTCCGAGCGACGATGTCTCGTACGTGCGTTTTGATACGCGCGTTTCGGGCACCGATGCCCAGCACCTGATCCGTCGCTGCATCGATGCCGTCGAGGCAGAGAAGAAAGTGATGATCGGGTTCCGCCTGGGCGACCTGTGGACCGACACCTTCACCTATTCCAAGGGGAAGCGCGCCGGTGAACAGGGTGTCAGCCTGAAGGCCCGCCTGCTGTTCGTCAGCTGGATCAAGATCGATGGCGTCCTGAAGTACAAGGCCGAACCCAAGCCGGCCGAGTCCGAACAGGATGCTGCGGAGCAATCCGCTGCATCTGCTCCTGCTCCGCAGGAAGAGCCGGTTCCGGAAGTATCCGAGCCGATCGCCGAACCTGCCGACGAAGCCGCTGATGCGCAAGCACCGGCACTGGCCGAGTCGTTCTGATCCGCAAGGCCCCCTCACAGGGGCCTTGTTCTTTTCATCATCACCAGGAGCACTCCATGATTACCCTCTCGGGCCAGTTGGCCATCAAGACCATCCACGGCAGGAATGGCGACTTCAATGTCGGCCGCCTTTCGACCAGCATTGGTGAGTTCGTCATCAAGAATGCCGAGCTGGACCAGTATGACGAAGGCAAATACGACGGTGATTTCGTCATCACCGAAATCAGACCCTCCACCTACAACACCAGTGGGCGGATGGTCATCGAAATCCGCGCCCACCTGGGCGGGATGACCCTCTCGAACATCGATCGACTGAGCAAGGATGAAGCCCAGCGGCTGAGTCCGCAGGAGGTCGATCCCATTGATGAGGAAACGCAGGCACCTGCGGCCGCGGCCAGGCCTCCAGCCAGGACGAAGGCCCGCAGCACGCGCGATCCACTGGTCGACACCACGCCGTTCGGCAGCGAACCAGCGGCTGCATCATCCTCCAACGCCTCGGCCGAGGAAGACGATGCCGCACTGTTCGGCATGCTCTGGCCGTTGAGCGAAACCGTGAAACTCGACGCAACCGTCGACCGCCGCGTCCTGCGTCAGCAGCGCGACCGGCTCGATGCGATGGGCTATCGGTTTGAACCACTCTCCCAGGACTGGCACCTCGCCAGCGCCTGATCGACCTTGATCCATCACCCATCGGGGCGCTTCCCCGATGGGCAAGCTTCCGATGATTTCAAACGAGGAGCTTCATCATGAGTCGGCACTGCTTCGACACGTCCCACAAGGGATTTCCCATCATCGTTGTGCTCGGCTGGGATCGGCCGATGCAATATTTTTTCCTGACCATCGAAAAGCCTGCAGAGCTGATCGATGACGCCATGCAGGTCGAGGATGACCGCTTCCTGTACAGCAACATGCACGAGACCGATCCTTTCGGTCATGACCTGGACTACTACCGCGAGGTCTTGCGGCATTTTCAGATCATCGTGCCGGAGAGCCTGTTCAGAGAGGTCCTGTCCGACGCCGAGAGGAATGTCGGCAACCGCTTCGTCAGGCATCAGGCAGACGGTTCATTCACCGAACTAGGGCGCTGAAAAGCCCACGTTCTTTTATCCCCGACGGGCGTCTTTCCCGCCGGGAAGGTCCCCGTTAATTTCTTCAGGAGATCTTCTCATGGGTTGGCTTTTTTCCCGTCGCTCACGTAGCGAACTGATCCATCATCTGGTGCAGTCGCAGGATTGCCAGGCCGCATATGTCGAAACTCTGGCCTATACCCTTCGCGGCAACGTGTTGTGGTCCGTGGTCAAAGTAACGGCGAAAGAGCCGAACAGGCTCAACCTCGCTGCCGGTGAATCCTTCACCTACATCGGCTGCACGCTACTGCAACGCTACCGCAACGAGTGGGGCTACAAGTCGATGGATGAATCCGTTCATCCCTACTACTACAGCTGCCCGCTCAGCTATCTGGAACGCGCACCCACTCAATCGCCGGAATGGCGAGCGGGTGTACGGACGTACCACGATCACAGGCGTATAGCGCGTTCGGCATCTGCCGTTCCAGTCGCCTGAAATTCCTCACACCAGTCCTCTGACTGCCCCTGCATTGCAGGTTTTCCACGCATGCGCGCGCGTCCGGCCTTGTGCCGGCCGTCGATGCCGCTTGCCCAATCTTCAAGGAGATAGACATGCAACTCGCATCTCGTTTCGCATCACGTTCCCCGATACTGCGTGCAGATCATCCACTGTCGGATGACCAGATTCGCGCAGTCGCTCCCTCCATCTTCGCGGATACACCGCATGGAAGCCGCTCCGAACGGTACAGCTACATACCGACATCCGCCGTTCTGGCGAAACTACGCAATGAAGGGTTCGAGCCCTTCATGGTGTGCCAGACCCGCGTGCGTCATGAAGACCGTCGCGAGTTCACGAAACACATGCTCCGCCTTCGCCATGCAAGCCAGATCAACGGCAAAGAGGCGAATGAGATAATTTTGCTCAATTCTCATGATGGCACCAGCAGCTACCAAATGCTGGCTGGCATGTTCCGTTTCGTGTGCCAGAACGGTCTGGTGTGCGGCGATATCGTCGGTGACGTTCGTGTGCCCCACAAGGGCAATGTCACAGACCATGTAATCGAAGGCGCCTACGAGGTCCTGAGCGGATTCGACCAGGTGCAGGACTCCCGCGAAGCCATGCGAGCGATCACGCTCGATGATGGCGAGGCGGAAGTCTTCGCAAGGTCGGCCCTGACGCTCAAATATGACAGCGAAAGCAAGGTGCTGCCGATAACTGAAAGCCAGGTTCTGGCGACACGCCGGTTCGATGACAATCGCCCGGATCTGTGGTCGGTGTTCAACCGGGTACAGGAAAACCTCGTCAAAGGAGGTTTGTCCGGCCGGACTGCCACTGGCCGTCATCAACGCACGCGCGCTGTGCAAGGCATCGATCAGAACGTCCGCCTCAATCGCGCGCTGTGGCTGCTGGCCGAAGGTCTGCGGCAGCTCAAAAGCTGATCTTCGCGGACTACGCCCATTTCGGGCAATGCCTGCGGCTTTCACCCATCGCTCCTGACGGAGCATTCCTCACCCCCAGGGGCTGTACCAGCCTCACGGGCTGGTGCTGTCCCTGGACCTTTCAAAGGACACGACCATGCCCGATACAACATCTTCGCAACCGCTTCTTCGCATTGACGAATGCCCCGACCTGATGGCCGACGGCTACATCGGCGACGAAGGCGGCAACCTGATCTTCCTGTCCGTATGGGCACGAGATACAGCCATTCAGCAGTTTCTGGCCCGACTCACGCTGGGTCGTGACGACGATGGTCTGGATCAGTTCCACCTCATCACCGACGCAGGCGGCTCCGTGCCGGTTTTCGTCGGTAACGTCGACAGGCTGGAGAAGCGCTCCACGCGCCTTTTCCGCCGCACGTTGTTCGGCTCGATGGTCAACCTGTGGCTCTTCGACCAACGCTGCGTCAAGCCCGACAAGGCTAACGCCAGCGCGCTGACGCTGTTGCCCAGGGACTCAGGCCACCGGCTTGATCGCTTGTGGACACTGGTACAGGAAACCTGCCCATTGCCACTGCTCGATCACTGGCGCGACATCGTGCTGGAGCTCCTGACGGAGCAATCCATGCTGGCACGTCTTCCCATGGCTTACGGGCCACTGGAAGGGCATCGCCTGGCACTGGATGTCCCCGTGCTCACCAAGGCACTTGGCGATCTGATCCGTAACGGCACCCTGAGCGCCACGGCGCATGAACTGGCTTCCGGCATGCCTTTACGGCGCGTCGCCTGAAGCCTCGCAAGGGCATGCACAAGCTGCATGCCCCTCATTTTCACAACCAGAATCAGGAGATTCACATGGCTCTCATATTCCCCAGGCTTGCCCGCAATTTTGCGAAAAACGGGTACTACCCAACAGACGAACCCACGCTGGAGCGGGCGCTCAACGCGCTGGCGCCGGCCGCGGGTCAAGTCGCCATCATCGACCCTTGCGCGGGGGAAGGCGTTGCCATCGCCGAAGCTGCGCATGCGCTTGGCCGTGATCTGGTGTCTGCTTATGCCGTCGAATTCGACGAAGAGCGCGCCAGACATGCCCGAGGGCTTGTCGACCATTGCCTGCACAGCGACCTGATGGATACGCTGATCAGCCGACAGAGCTTCGGACTGATGTGGCTCAATCCCCCCTATGGGGATCTGTCCAGGGATGCCGATGGCAACATTGGCTACCAGGGACAGGGCCGCGCCAGGCTGGAGAAGCTGTTCTATCAGCGCGTACTGCCGCTTTTGCAGTACGGTGGCGTGCTCGTTTTCATCATTCCGAGCTACACGCTGGATGCAGAAATGGTGGGCTGGCTGACACGCCATTTCACCGGACTGCGCATCTATCGTGCGGTCGAGCAGCAGTTCAGGCAGGTGGTGATCTTCGGCACCCGTTCACGCCAGCGCGATCTGGCGAGCGATGCCAAAGCCATCCGCAACCGGCTGCTGCAGATCGGATCAGGCGATATCGAAGCGGAAGAACTGCCAGTCGAATGGCCGTTCGTCCCGTATTCCGTCCCAGCCACACAGGCCGAGCCGGAACAGTTCTACCGGGTCACCATGGAGCCGGAGCAATTCGCGGCCGAAGTTCATCGCCTGCAAGGGCTGTGGCCTTCGCTCGATACGCATCTCGGCGCTTCGCAGCAATCGCTGCGGCCGCCGGCCCGTGCCTTGTCTCACTGGCATCTCGCCCTGGCGCTAGCAGCCGGTGCGATTTCGGGTGTCGTGCGCTCCAGATCCGGCAAGGTGATGGTCGTCAAAGGCGATACCCACAAAGAGAAGTCCGCCGCGGTCGAATACAACGAACGCGACGACGGCTCGATCGCCGAAACGCGCATCCTCACAGACAAGTTCGTGCCGGTCATTCGCGCATGGGACATGACACCCGGCTCCCCCACTCGGGGAGAAGTGCTGACCATCCGCTGATCCCTCATCCCCCGAAAACCAACGCCTGGTCAGGTGCTGGCTTCGCCTTTTCATCAACGCAACAGGAGCAAACCATGTCCTTCAAACTCTTCCCACGCCAGCGCACCGCGCCGACTTCCATTCCTCTGTTCTCCAGCGGTACTCTGATGCTCAGCGCCAGAGTGCAATGGCTGGACAGCACGGGACTGGTTGATCCCCATCGTTTCCTGCATCGCCACCTGCGTGGTGATTGGGGCGATCTCGATGACACCGAACGACGCGCGAACGATGCCGCTCTTCGCTCCGAAGGCGTCCTGACTTCGCGCTACCAGGTGACACCGCGGCTGTCCGTGGTGGTGACCACCAACGCGGAACACAGCCAGACCGTGATCCAACTGCCCGAGGATAACGAACCTCTCTGACGATCAACATCGTCAGTTTTCTCACCCAACGGGGTCATGCTGCCCCGCCAGGGTGTCATGACCCTGCTCAATAATCAGGAGAACAACGATGACATCCAACGAAAGGTCCAGTAATCACCGCCGTTTGCTGTTTCCGATCGGCGCATTGATTTTCAGCGAAGGCGTAGACCGCATCATGCGGGAAGGCCGGCTCGATCCGATGCCTTACATCCAGCGCCACATCCGTGGCGATTGGGGCGATGTGACGGATCTCAGGTGGCAGGAAAACAATGCCGCCGTAACGTCAGGCAAGCCCCTCGGTTCGCGCTACATCGTCACCCGCGAACTGACCATTCGCATCGTCACCGAAGCAGACCGCAGCGCGACGCATGTCATGCTGAGGTCTGAATCCTGACGCGCGCCAACCTCCACCACGACAGCCCAGTAACCGCTGTCGCCTGCATCATCCACCCAACGGGGCCATTCACCCCGATCGGGTGCCATGGCCCTTCATTTCTTATGGAGTCACCACCATGGCACATGAAGCACTTTTCGTTAGCGTTGTCCCGCAACCGCGGTTCCTGACCGGACACCTGGTCATGACCTGCGGCGTCGATGAACTGGTCCGCGAGGGCCGGCTCAATCCAGGCCCTTATCTCGCGCGCCATCTCGGTGCCGACTGGGGCGATCTGGACGACAGCGACTGGCAGTCCAATGACACAGCCTTGCGCACCGGCGAGGACCGCCTGTTTTCGTCCTACCAGGTCGAGCCTGACCTGAAACTCTGGATCATCACCGAATGGGATCGCAGCGTCACCACGCTGCTGTTGCCCGACGAATACTGATCTTCATCCGGCGGCTACCGCCGCTTCTCATCTTCCCACCCAGGGGCATGTCCATCGCCCCACAGGGGGAGGTGCATGCCCCGTTTTCTTTGGAGCATCACCATGTCCCTCGATCTTGAAACCATCCCCGATTCTGCCGTGCAGGGCGATTTGCCTGAAGCAGCGTCCTCACCTCTGACCATCAGCCTCAACGATTTCGTTTCCGAATTCGGTGACGAACTGCTGGAAAGCCTCAACCGCGCCAATCCTCCGGTCTACACCGGGGAAGCGCGCCCACATCGGCAAGGGGTTCTGTCGCGTCTCAAGCGGCAGCCGTTCCCCGCGCAGGCCGAAGTCATCCACGCTGTCAGCGAGTTGCTGGTCGATCGCAGCGAACGCGCCGCAATCATCAACGCGGAGATGGGAACGGGCAAAACGCTGATGGCAATTGCCGTCGCGGCCGTACTCCATGCCGAAGGCTACCGCCGCACGCTGGTCCTGTCGCCGCCGCACCTGGTCTACAAGTGGCGGCGGGAAATCCTCGAAACCATCCCCGGTGCAAAGGTGTGGGTGCTCAACGGCCCCGACACGCTGGTCAAGTTGCTGAAGTTGCGTGAGCAACTCGGCGTACCGGCCACCGACCAGGAGTTCTTTGTTCTTGGCAGGGTCAGGATGCGCATGGGCTTCCACTGGAAGCCCGTGTTCACCCGTCGCCGCACGCCTGTCGGCTTCGTCGGCGCATGCCCGCATTGCGGTCACGTCATCACCGATCTCGATGGCGAGCCGATCAACACGATCGAGCTCGAGGCCGAGGAGTCGCGGCGCAAGTGCAGCCATTGCGCATCTGCGCTGTGGACTTTGATGCGCCCGCGGTCTCTTTCATCCACCGACCAGTCCTCGGCAGTGATCAAGGCGCTCAAGCGTATTCCCACCATCGGGGAGGCCACGGCCCAGCGGCTGATGAAGAAGTTCGGCGAGTCGTTCCTGGTTTCTCTCCTGGGCGACAACCTGTTCGAGTTCATCAACCTGATGGACGAGAACGGTGATCTTGTCTTCTCCGACCGGCAGGCCCAGCGCATGGAATGTGCAATGGCCTCCATGGAATTTGGCTTTGGTGAAGGTGGCTATCAAGCCAGTGAATTCATCAAACGCTATCTTCCGCAGGGCTTTTTCGATCTCCTCGTGTGTGACGAAGGCCATGAGTACAAGGGGTCGGGTTCCGCACAGGGACAGGCGATGGGCGTGCTTGCCGCCAAGGCTCGCAGGACCCTGCTGCTGACGGGCACGCTGATGGGCGGCTACGCGGACGATTTGTTCGCGCTGCTGTTCCGGACGCTGACCGGACGGATGATCGAAGACGGCTACCGTCCCTCCAGGACTGGCAACATGACGTCGGCTGCGATGGCCTTCATGCGCGAACACGGCGTTTTGAAGGACATCTATTCCGAAAGCACCGGCACGGCGCACAAGACGGCCAGGGGCACCAAGATCACGGTGCGCACCGTCAAAGCGCCTGGCTTCGGGCCGAAGGGCATCCTGCGATGCGTGCTGCCGTTCACCGTGTTCCTGAAACTCAGGGACATTGGCGGCAACGTGCTTCCTCCCTACGAGGAGGAATTTCGTGAGGTCGCGATGGAGGCCGATCAGGCCATCGCTTATCGTGACCTGGCCGGCCGCCTCACGGCGGCTCTCAAGGAAGCCCTGCGTAAGCGGGACACGACGCTTCTTGGCGTGGTCCTCAACGTGCTTCTGGCCTGGCCAGACACGTGCTTCCGTCCCGAGACGGTCACGCATCCCCGCACGCGGGAATTGCTGGCGTTCACACCGTCGCAGTTCAACGAGCTGGAAATCACGCCGAAAGAGCGTGAACTGATCGACATCTGCAAGGCAGAGAAAGCCGAGGGCCGCAAGGTCCTGGCCTATACCGTCTACACCGGGACGCGGGACACCACGTCGAGGCTGAAGGTTCTGCTGGAGCAGGAAGGCCTGAAGGTCGCGGTGCTGCGCGCAAGCGTGGATACCTCACGACGCGAAGACTGGATCGCCGAGCAGCTCGACCGTGGCATTGATGTGCTGCTGACCAATCCCGAACTGGTCAAGACGGGCCTGGATCTGCTGGAGTTCCCAACGATTGTTTTCATGCAGTCGGGATGGAACGTTTACACGCTTCAGCAGGCCTCGCGCCGGTCATGGCGGATCGGTCAGAAGCTGGCCGTGAAGGTCATCTATCTCGGCTATGCGGCCACGTCGCAAATGACGTGCCTGTCGCTGATGGCCAAGAAGATCCTCGTCTCGCAGAGCACGTCGGGAGATGTGCCGGAGTCCGGTCTGGATGCCCTCAACACGGATGGCGATTCCGTAGAAGTGGCGATGGCAAGGCAACTTGTCGCCGCCTGATTCAACTCCCCATGCCGGCGTCCCATCGGGTCGTCGGCCTTCTCGTTTCTTCCACCTTGCAGTCATGCCCGCGTTCTTCGTGGGCATGACTGTGTTCTTTTTCATCGCAAGGAGATTTCCATGAACACCAACACCCAAGCTACGTCCGAAATCGTCAACGCTCGCCTGACGCTCGACGTGACCTATCTGCTCAACGGAGAACCCGCATCGGAAATGCTGGAACGCCTGCGCGGCCTGTGCGAGCGCACTATCGGCGAAGGCATGTTGACCGGCGAGACCGCCGCGGAGGTGGACACCTGGTCAATCGACGCTTCCCTTCCGCCCTCGACAGTCGTCAGTGAAGCACACGAAGCCGAGATCGCCGCCTTCATGGGGCAGCGTATCGAGGACGGAAACCTCGACGCGGAAGACATCCCCGTGCGCATTTCGCGTTACGGCCTGATGGCCCCCCGAAGCATTCGTCTCCGAAATGCGTGAACGCATGGACATGGATGACGGCGATGATCTCGAAGCACAGGCCACTGTTGCCGTATCGGCTGCTCCTCCGGATCATGCTGAATTCGAGACGCGGGTCTCATCACTGCTGTTCACCAACCCTGGACCAACGTTGCACGCGGGTCCCTCTTACCTCTGACTATAGGCGGTCGCCTTATTTACCAAATGGTTATCTACGACTATGCTGTGCAGATGATCAAATCCGCCCAACCTTCCCGCAAACGGACTTCTGCGGCGACATGTGACGCATCTGTAATGCCGCCCGCCAAGCGGCGGCGCATGCTGCCCGCAGATCGTGAGAAAGAGATCGTCGAAGAAGCAGTGCGCTTCTTCGCCGAGGTCGGTTTCGACGGCACCCTGCGTGAATTGGCAGTGCGCCTGGGCATCACGCATCAGAATCTGTTCCGCTATTTCCCGACTAAGGAAGCCTTGATCGATCGGGTCTACCGGGAGGTCTATCTCAGCCGCTGGCAGCCTGAATGGGAAACGATGCTCCAACAGCCCGGCAAGTCGCTGGAGGCGCGGCTGACCGACTTCTACAAAGCCTACTTGCATGCGATCTTCCGCTACGACTGGGTGAGGATCTTCGTGTTCGCGGGCCTCAAGGGCGTCGGCATCAGCCAACGTTACCTCACCTTGATCCAGACGCGATTGATCGAGCCTCTAGCCATCGAACTGCGCAGCATGTCCTGCGATGCGCAGGCAGGCAAGGCCCTGTCCGCGGATGAGCTTGAGGTGGCCTGGGGTCTGCATGGTGAGCTGTTCTATCTCGCCGTGCGCCGCTGGGTCTATGACATGCCGGTCCCGGGCGACCTGGATGCGTTGATCGAGAACACCATTGCCCGCTTCTTCCATGGTGCACCTGCTGTCATGCGGGCTGTGCACGAACGGGCCAATGGAACGCCGCCAGCATCAGGCAGGCGTCATTCCGATTCAGCATGATCTGAACGTCTATGCCGCGTGCTGGAAACCACTGTCAACGGAGGCTCGCCGACCGCACGCGCCTGCTTGGCCTTGCGGCGGTCGTTGACGCTGGGATGTCCGGAGCCATAGGACCTCATGCACATCGCCAGTATCGCGCCTGCCAACATGGCTATGGCCAGCACGGTCAGCGTGTCGGCATGGGCAAGGATCTGAGCCTGGAGGTGCGGATTGCTGAGCAGGCGGTGCACAGCTTGATCGCCAGCGGCTGAGGGGGGGCCGGCTGCGACCACGAGGGATTCGACACGGGCGAACGCCGTAGCGGCAGTGTCCGCGTGATGCAGAATGGCGCTGGTCCAGGCCTGCTCGCGCAGCCGGTCCAAGGTCGTGATTCCGGCCAGTCCGATCGTGCCGCCGAGGCTGCGCATCACGTTGAACACCAAGGCCGCATGCACCCCTTCACGTGGCATCAGGTCACCGACATACAGATACAACAGCGGCAGCAGGATCAGCGGCAGACCCAGTCCCTGGAGGATCTGCCCGGCACGCAGGCCACCGGCGAGCCAGGTGCCACTGATGTTCAGGCCGGCCAGGAGCAGCCCCGAGGCGACCAGTACGAAGCCTAACGCCAACAGCCGGCGAGGCCCACCCAGCCATTTCCTGTCCAGGCACAGGACTGCGCCACCATAACTGATCACCTGTGGCCAGGCGGCATCCCACAGCACTGGCTCCAGATCAGCGGGGCCATAGCCGTGGACCTGGACGAGGTATTGAGGAATCACGTAGCCGCAGCCCATTGCGGCTAGCCCGAACGGCACTACACCGCAAGCACCCAGCAGGATGTTGCGCCTCGACAGCAGCTCGACGTCGAGTAGCCGGTCACGCCGCACGCTGGCCGCGTGATAGGCGAACCCGCAAACTGCGACCACGCCAGCGGCGAGCAGCGCCCGAATGAGGGGCGAATGCAGCCAGTCGAGCCGGTTGCCCTGGTCGAACGCGCAGGCGAGCAGACCCAGCCCCCCGATGAGCAGCAGCAATCCGAAGCGGTCCGTATGCAGCAGCGGGCGCACGCGCAAGGGCTCGCGGGGCAGGCCATAGGTTCCCGCAGCCCAGGCGAGCAGGCCGGGCAGCAGGTTGGCCAGCAGCAGCGCCTGCCATCCCCAGCGGTCCAGCAGCCAGCCGGCGATGCCGGCGGCCAGTTGCGGGGCGACTGTCGAGGCCGAGGTGTAGAGCGCCAATGCCAGTGCGCGGTGCCCAGGCGGCAGGGTGCGCAACAGTGCGACGATTGCCATGGGCAGCAGCGCCCCACCGGCCAGACCCTGGGCGCCGCGCGCGGCGAGCAGGATGGCATAGGGCGGGCTGAGCGCCAGCAGCCCCGAGGCCAGCACGAAGAGCCCCGTCGTTCCCAACAGCACTCGACGCAGCGACAAGGCGGTCGCCAGCCAGCAGCCAAGCACCACGCCAACGACGTCCCCCACCGCATAGGCCGTGGAGAGCCACGAGCCGTCGCCGACTCCCAAGCCAAGGCCGCCACGCACGTCGGCATATCCGAGCGCGACGTAGCGAGCGCCGAGCATCGCCATCCAGGCCGCTGCGATGGCGGCCACGCAAGCGGCGAACCGGTGGCGGTTCCAGGGCGGCAGACGGCGCAACGGCCGCGCGCCCCCAGCGACACGCGCGAGGCCGTTCACGGCTTGCCCCGTGACCAGCCGGTCAGCCTATCCGCAGCGTCAACGGCATCTGGTTCGCCGGAGCGGGTGGCCGCGATGACTGCTGCGCCTGGCCCCGGGGAAGGCTGTGACGCCTCCTGCATGGCCGCCCGCACCTGATGCTGTCGCTGCGGATTCTGGACGATGGCCTCTGCCAGCCCGATCAGTTCCGGATACCATGCTGCCAACGCAGCAGCGAGCAGCACACTGGCCAGCATCAGGGTGCGCCTAATCACTCGGCCACGCGCCGATCCGAGCGGCCATCCCAGTAGCAGCGCCCATTTATTTCTCTGTCTGCGGCGGCTACCGCGCGCATGGCGCACGGTCACGCCACCTTCAGCCGCTACCGATCGTTGAGCCATCAAAGTCCACCATTAATTACCATTCGGTAATTATAGGCACAAACCTCATCTGATCAACCGAAACAAGGGATCGCGGGATCGCGTGGCCACGCACCGGTCAGTCGGCCCCCATCACTCAAGAAATGCGTGGGAGCCGTCGCCCTTTGCTGTCGCTTGCGACGGCTCCCGCCTTCAGCCAGGAATGCGGCACCGATGCTTCGACGGCGCTGGAGCGGTCACAGCAGATGATCGGCAAGGCCGACGCCGACGCCAACGCCCACCTCGACCGCAACGAGGCCAAGGCGAATTTCCCGATTCTTCATCGTAATTTCGACACCGTGGACAGCGACAAGGACTGCAAGGTCTCGGTCGAGGGAGTGCGAAGCTTCATCAAGGGCCGGGCCGACAATGCCAGTGTCAACAGCCAGGGACGACGTGCAGCGCATCCGTCAGGTCCGTAGCAACTGAGGCCTATCACATCCGCACGAGCATCCTGCAAAATATCACAAGCGCCGACGTTGATCGTTGCGATGCTGCGGCAATCGGCGGGGCTGATCCCATCCACCTTCAATCATCAAGAGGTCCTCCGAATGAAAACAGGTCGTCTACAAGGAAAAGTCGCTATCGTCACTGGGCTTGGCAGCGGCATCGGCCAGGGCTGCGCGTTGATGTTCGCCCGCGAGGGCGCCAAGGTGGTCAGTTGCGACATCAATCCCGAGACCACCGAGGCGGCCCTAGCCAAGGCACGCGAGGAAGGATTGCAGATCGACAGCCTGCATCCCTGCGATCTCACCCGCCCGGAGGACGTGCAGAAGCTGATCGACCTGGCGGTGCAGCGCCACGGCGGCATCGACATCCTGGTCAACGCCGCCGCCTGGACGGCCTTCGCTTCCATCGAGGAGATGGACTTCGAGAGCCAGTGGAAGAACACCATCGCCGGTGAGCTGGACGTGGTGTTCCTGGCCTGCAAGGCGGCCTGGCCGTATCTGAAGCGCAGCGGCCGGGGCTCGATCATCAATTTCTCCTCGGTCAATTCCTACGAGGGGATCGCAGGCGGCGGCGCGCTGGCGCATTGCGCCGGCAAGGGCGGTGTGCTGGCGCTGACCCGCCAACTGGCGGTGGAAGGTGGGCCGCACGGCATCCGCGCCAACACCATCATGCCGGGGCTGATCGTCACCGGGAACACCCGGCCACGGCTGGAGAACGAACCGGGATTCCGCCAGACCGTGGAGGCCAAGCAGATGCTGGGCCGGCTGGGACAGCCCGAGGACGTGGCATATTGCGCGACCTTCCTGGCTGCGGACGAATCCGCCTTCGTCACCGCCTCCGACTATCGGGTCGATGGCGGCGTCACGGCGTGGTGAAACGTGGAATGGCTGGCGCTTCCGCGTTGCCAGGACTGAACATCACGGCGCCGTCGGCACGTCCAGCGCCTCCCCCGTGGCATAGAAGCGCCCGCCCGCGACGTGGTGCAGGTTGCGCCAGGCCGGATCGGCGCGCTCATAGTGCCAGCGGCCGTCGCTGAACACCCGCTCGTCCGCCCAAGCGCCGACGACCTCGCCGATGAACAGGTCGTAAAGGTCCTGATTGCGCGGTTCCGGAACGAGCCTGCACGCCAGCCAGGCCGAGCAACCGGCCACGAAGGGCAGGTCGTGGCCAGCGAAGCGCAGCAGTTCCACGCCGCAGTTCTGGAGCTTGTTCGGGTCCTGATGCAGGCTGCGCGTTCCCGCCTCGTGCACCAGCCGCGCCTGCGCGACGGTCGGCACCTGGATGACGAATGCGCCGCTGGCCTCGATCAGTTCGCGCGTGCGGGTGATCTTGTCCAGTACCACGGTCAGTTTCGGGGGCGAGAAATCGAGCGCGCATGCCCAGGCCGCAGCCATGACATTGTCGATACCGCCATGGCGAGCCGACACCAGAATGGTCGGGCCATGGGTGATCAGCCGATAGGCATCGTCCAGTACGACCGGCTGGATGGAACTTGTCATTTCTTCCCGTTCTTCATGCATTACGGGCTATCTCCAGTTTGCGAGTGCGGCCAGCGCGGAAACATCGCCTTGCGCCAGTTTCATGTTCGATGGCGCACATCCCATGAACTGCTCCGCTATTGTCCGGCGCCGCGCGGCGGATGGAGCCGATTGGCGACATACAGCGGTTCGCCGAGCAGATCCAGCAGTTGCAGTTCGGTGTCGAGCCAGGACAGATGTTCTTCCTCGTCCGCCAGGATCCGCTCGAACATCACCCGGCTCGTGGCATCATGGGCGGCCGCGGCGGCTTCGGCGGCGGCGTTCAGCGCGGGGCGGGCCTGGCGCTGCAATGCCAGGTCGTTCTCCAGTACCTCGCGCAGCGTCCGGCCGATGCTGGGCGGGGCGATGCTGAAATCGGGCACGCCGCCGAGGTCGAGCAGCCGGTTGGAGAGCGCGACGATGGTGACCGGTTCGTCGTCGATATGCGCCTCCATGTTGCGGGCGAGGTCGGCGATGCCCCAGGCGTCGGCCAGCGCGGCATGCATCCGGTGCTGTGCATAGGCGCTCCAGTAGGTGCCGAGCAGGCGGTTGATGATCCGGGTGACCTCGGTGTCCTCGGTCGGTTTCTGCGAGAGCTGGTTTGACATGGGTTCGATTCCTTATCTATCTCTGCGGGTCGGTGGTGAAGGCGGCAAGATCGCCTTGGGCGAGGCTGCCGATCTCCATGGACGTTGGGCTATTCCTGCCGCGCGAGCGCGGCCAGTGCGTCGCGTACCGGGGCAGTGCCCTGGGTCAGCTCGATGATGGCCCGGTTGATTGTGGGTTGATCGATCAGTTCGGCGAGCGTCGCCGCCACGTCGTCTCTCGGCACGTCGCCATAGGGGATCGCCGGTCCGGCGGTGATCCTGCCGGTGCCCGCGGTATCCACCAGCGTGCCCGGACGCAGGATGACCCAGTCCAGACCACTCTGCGCCAGATATACGTCGGCCTGTTTCTTCACCTTCATGTAGTTCTCGAAGGTATCCGAGACGTGCCTTCCGCGGCCGGCCTCGGGAAAGGCCGATACCAGCAGGAAACGCCGGATGCCTGCCGCCTGCGCCGCCGCGACGGCCAGTTCCAGACCGCGTCCGTCGATGGCATCGGTGCGCTGCGGCCCGCCCTTGCCGCCCGCGCCGGCAGTGAACACCACCGCGTCGCTGCCGGACAGCAGCGAGGCCAGCGCGTCAGCGTCCAGCCCGGTCAGGTCGCCGGCCACCGGCGTTGCGCCCAGCGCGGCAAGCTCGTCGGCCTGATCCGGGTGGCGGTGCATCGCGATGGGCCGATGGCCTCGCGCGGCCAGCAGCCGGGTCAGGCGGCTCCCGACCTTGCCCGCCGCGCCGATGATGAAGACCTTGCTCATATCTTTCTCCCGGGTTTGGGCTGCCGGATCTATCGTGACAGCCCGGACATCGCATTCAAGGCACCATGACCACGCGGCCGATGCGGCCGCGCTCTTCTGCCCGTCGATGAGCGGCCGCCGCGTCGGCAAGTGCGAAGGTCGCGTCGATCGGCACCTTGATCTCGCCGCGCAGGGCCTGCTGGAGCAGATCGTCGATCAGTGCATGGACCTCGGGCTCGCCCATGACGGGGCCGAGCAGGCAGCCGATCACCGTTTGCCGATGGACCAGAAGATGCCCCGCGTCGATCGGCTGGTTGCGGCCACCGAACACGCCCACGATGATGGCGCGTCCGCCGTCCCTCACGGCCTGGAGGCC
This sequence comes from Pseudomonas sp. 22490, assembly GCF_052044465.1. Classification (NCBI taxonomy): domain Bacteria; kingdom Pseudomonadati; phylum Pseudomonadota; class Gammaproteobacteria; order Pseudomonadales; family Pseudomonadaceae; genus Pseudomonas; species Pseudomonas sp. 22490. The sequence continues at coordinate 85,607 of NZ_JBQENS010000023.1, forward strand.
ATCGACCAGCGCCGGCCCGCCGATATTGTCGATCAGAAGGTCGACCTTGTTGCCGCCGAGCAGCGCGCGGATCTGGTCGCTGGCGGGCTGGTCGGTGGTGACGATGGCGTCGGAGAGCCCGTATGCGCGGAGTTCCTCCAGCGTGTCTGCACGCGTGCCGGTGCCGATGACCCGCGCGCCCGCCCTGGCCGCGAGCTGGACGGCGGCCAGCCCCACGCCGCCCGCCGCGCCCTGGATCAGCACGGTCTCGCCCGACCTGAGCGCCCCCAGTTGCAGCGTGTAGGCGGCGGTGCCCGGACCCGACGGGATCGCCGCCGCGACCTTGATGTCGAGGCCATCCGGCACGAGCCAGCTGGTCGCCGCGGGCACGGCGCGCAGTTCGGCGTGCGATCCCTTGAAATTGAACCCTGTGACCTTCTGGCCGACCTTGAAGCCGGTCACCGACCGACCCACCTGCAAGATTTCGCCAGCGGCGGCGTAGCCAAGGATGTCGCTCGGGCCGGACGAGGTGCTGCTGCGGCGCCCGATGAGATCGCCACCTTCAATGCTGATGGCCTCGACGCGGATGAGCAGGTCGTCGTCGCCCGCGACCGGGTCCGGAACCTCGGCCAGATGCAGGACGGAGGGATTTCCAGGTTGTTCGTAGATGGCTGCTTTCATGTCATGCTCCTTTCTTGTGGTATGTCCGGGCACTCACCGTTCGGTGCGCTCATGCCGCCCCAAGCGGGCGGCGTGAAACGGAAAATAATCGCGCCATTCGGCAATTGTGCCGTCGGGCGCGATGAAGAGGCCCATCAGGCGGATCGTCGTCAGCACCGCGCCATCGGTCGGGCGCCGGTGGTCCACGCGCTCAGATCTCCACCACGACCTTGCCGAAATGGCGGCCGCTTTCCTGGAAGCGGAAGGCCTCGGCGAGCTGTTCCAGCGGGAAGCTGCGGTCGATCACCGGGCGGATGCCGGTCTGTTCCATCGCCGCGATGTATTCCTGTTGCAGGCGCCGGCTGCCGACGATCAGGCCTTGAAGCCGCGCCTGCTTTGCCATCAGCACGGTGGTCGGCACCTCGCCGGCGTGTCCGGTCAGCACGCCGATCAGCGCGATGTGGCCGCCCACGCGCACCGCGCGGATGGACTGCGCCAGCGTGCCCGGGCCGCCGACCTCCAGCACGTGATCGACGCCGCGCCCACCGGTGATCTCCAACACCCGTGTGCCCCACTCCGGCGTCTGCCGGTAGTTGATCAGGTGGTCGGCGCCGAGCGCGCGCAGGCGTTCGAGCTTCTCATCCGATGAGGAGGTGGCAATCACGCTCGCGCCCATCGCCTTGGCGATCTGCAACGCCGCCACCGAGACCCCTCCGCTGCCCAGCACCAGCACGCTCTCGCCGGCCTTGAGCGGGCCGTCGGCCACCAGCGCGCGCCATGCCGTCAGCCCGGCGGTGGTGATGGTTGCCGCCTCGGCATGGCTCCAGCCGCGCGGCGCCAGGGTGAAATCGGTGGCCGCGCGCACCGCGACCTCGGTGGCGTAGCCGTCGATGCCGTCGCCGGGCGTGCCCTGGAAGTTGCCAACACTGCCGAACGGCAGGCCATCGGCCCAGTGCGGGAAGAAGACGGAGACCACGTGGTCGCCGGGCTTGAATTCCGTGACGCCTTCGCCCACCGCCTCGACCACGCCGGCGGCGTCGGACAGCAGCACCCGCTCGTCGGCGGCGGGAAAGCCGCCGTTGGCCACCAGCAGGTCATGGAAATTGAGCGAACTGGCGTGTAGCTTCACTCGGATCTGCCCTGGCCCCGGCTGGCCGGGATCAGGCAGGTCGCGTACTTCGAGGCGGTCGAGTCCGCCGGGCGCGCGTATGACAATGACTTTCATCTTGAATCTCCTGCTTCAACACGCGGGCCGCCTCGCCGGGAAGCGGCCCGCAACGGTTAGGCTGTTTCGCCTCAGGCGGCGGCCAGGCTCGCGCTGTCGATCACGAAGCGGTACTTCACGTCGCTCTTGAGCATGCGCTCGTAGGCGTCGTTGATCTGCTGGATGGCGATCATCTCGATCTCGGCGACGATGCCTTTCTCGGCGCAGAAGTCGAGCATCTCCTGGGTCTCGGCGATGCCGCCGATCAGCGAGCCGGCGATGCTGCGGCGCTTGAAGATGAGATTGGCGATGCTCGGCGACGGGTGCGGGTGCTCGGGTACGCCGACCAGGGTCATGGTGCCGTCGAGTTTGAGCAGGCCAGTGAAGGCGTCGAGGTCGTGGCTGGCTGCGACCGTGTTGAGGATGAAGTCGAAACTGTTGGCGTGCGCCGCCATCTCTTCAGCGTTACGCGAGACAATGACTTCGTCGGCGCCCAGTTCCAGCGCAGCGGCGCGCTTGCTCTCGCTGGTGGTGAAGGCCACGGTGTGTGCGCCCAGGGCATGTGCCAGCTTGATGCCCATGTGGCCAAGCCCGCCGATACCCACGATGCCCACTTTCTGGCCAGGACCGACCTTCCAGTGGCGCAACGGCGACCAGGTGGTGACGCCGGCGCACAACAGCGGCGCCACGGCGGCCAGTTGCGCCTCGGGGTGCGAAACCTTCAGGACGAAGTCGTCCTTGACTACGATCTGCTGCGAATAGCCGCCCAGGGTGTGGCCGGGCGCATCATGCGTCGGGCCATTGTAGGTGAAGACCTGGCCGTGCTCGCAATACTGCTCCAGGCCCGCGTCGCAGGCCGGGCAATGATGGCAACTGTCGACCAGGCAGCCGACGCCGACCGTGTCGCCGATCTTGAACTTGGTCACCGCACTGCCGATGGCCGAAACGTGGCCGACGATTTCGTGCCCGGGCACGCAGGGGTACAGCGTGTTGGCCCACTCGTTGCGGGCCTGGTGCAGGTCGGAATGGCAGACGCCGCAGTAGGCGATGTCGATCTTGACGTCGTGCGGCCCCGGCTCGCGGCGAACAATGTCGAGCGCCGCCAGCGGCGTGTCAGCGGCGTGGGTGCCATAGGCTTTTACTGTCATGGTGTTTCTCCTTGGGTTTGATGTGTTTCAGGCGACGCTGGTGTGCAGGCGCACGTCGACGTTGCCGCGGGTGGCGTTGGAGTACGGGCAGACCTGGTGGGTGGTCTCCACCAGCTTGTGCGCGTCGGCTTCGCTAAGGCCCTGGACTTCCACGTAGAGGTCGATGTCCAGGGCATAGCCGCCCTCGGCGGTCTGGCCGATGCCGACCTCGACCGAGGTCCTGGTGGCGGTGGGTGCCAGCTTCAATTGCTTGGCCGCCACCGGCAACGCGTTGTCGAAGCAGGCGGCGTAGCCCATGGCGAAAAGCTGTTCGGGGTTGGCGCCAGCCTTGCCGGAACCGGGCTGGGACATGTCCAGCGCAAGGCTGCCATCGTCCAGCGTGGTGCGTCCGGAACGGCCGCCGACGGCGGTGGCGCGGGTCTTGTAGAAAATCTTCATGATGTCAACTCCTAAGGGTCAAGGGATCGGAAAAGAGCGGACCGGAGTGGTCCGCGACGAATTTCAGGAAGAAAGGCCGGACCAGCGGTCCACGGGGCCGAGCCGATCCGCGTTCTGCACTTCCAGCACCCAGCCGGGGTACTCGCGCAGCAAGGCGCTGGCCGCATCAAGCGCGGTCAGCTCCACCTCGCTCAGCGCCAGTTCGACGGCGGCAAGATTGTCGTGCAACTGCTCCAGGCGCCGGGCGCCGACGATCACCGAGGTCACCACCGGCCGCGACAGCAGCCAGGCCAGCGCGACGCGGGCGACACTGCAGCCGTGCGCCGCAGCTATCGGTTTCATCGCCTCGACGACGTTCCAGGCCCGTTCCTTGTCGACGAACGGGAAGTCGAACTCCGAGCGACGCGCGCCTTCCGGCTTCTGGTGCTCGCGGTCGAACTTGCCCGAGAGCAGCCCGCCGGCCAGTGGACTCCACACCAGCAGCCCGATCTTCTCGGCCTGCAGCAGCGGTACGAGTTCGCGTTCGATGTCGCGCCCGGCAATCGAGTAGTACGCCTGCAGGGTATCGAAGCGGGCCAGGTTGCGCGCTTCGGAGACGCCCAGCGCGCGGGCGATCTTCCACGCCTGCCAGTTGGAGACGCCGACGTAGCGGACCTTGCCCTGGCGCACCAGGTCATCGAGCGCGCGCAGGGTTTCCTCGATAGGCGTGACCGGATCGTTGGCATGGATCTGGTAAAGGTCGATGTGATCGGTCTGCAGGCGCCGCAGGCTGGCCTCCACCGCATCGAGGATGTGGCCGCGCGAAGCGCCCACATCGTTGCGCCCGGGGCCGGTGCGGGTATAGCCCTTGGTCGCCAGCACCACATCCTTGCGGGCGATGCCGAGGTTGCGCAGCGACTGGCCAAGCACCTGCTCGCTGCTGCCGGCCGAATAGGCATCGGCGGTGTCGAAGAAGTTGATCCCGCCGTCGACGGCAGCCTTGACTATCGCGTCGGCCTCGTCCTGGCCGGCGCTGCCGATGTGCCGGAAGATGCCCTGGCCGTCGCCGAAAGTCATCGTGCCCAGGCACAGCGAAGAGACCAGCAAGCCGGTGTTCCCCAGCGTCTTGTATTCCATCGCGATGTCCTCTGTGGTGAGGGCGGCCATGGCTGCCCGGTGGGTGATGCGACGCGCGCCGGCTAGCCGGCGTGGACCGGATAATCCGTGTAGCCTGCCGTACCGCCGCCATACATGGTGGCGGGGTTCAGCGCATTGAGCGGCCAGCCGTGCGCGATGCGCGCCGGCAGATCAGGGTTGGCGATGAACGGGCGACCAAAGGCGATCAGATCGGCCAGCCCCGCCTCAAGCAGGCGCTCGCCGCGCTCGGCGGTGTAGCGACCGGCGACGATGATGCGTCCGCTGAACGTCTGGCGCAGGTCGCGACGAAAGTCCTCGGGCAGTTCCGGGGCGTTGTCCCAGTCGGCCTCGGCGATCGAGACATAGCCGATTCCCGCCTCCTCCAGCACCCTGGCGGCAGCGATGTAGGTCGCGTGCGGATCGTCCTCGACCAGGCCCAGGTAGACGCGATCCTCATCGGTCGTGGTGAACAGCGGCGAGAAGCGCACGCCCAGGCGCTGCGGGCCGACCACGCCGGCCACCGCCTGGACCACCTCGCGCAGAAAACGCAGGCGGTTGTCCAGCGAGCCACCATACTCGTCGTCGCGCTGGTTGGTACGGGCGGAGATGAACTGGTTAACTAGGTAGCCATTGGCGGCGTGGATCTCCACGCCGTCGAAGCCGGCGTCCAGCGCGTTGCGGGCAGCCTGGGCATAGAGCTGCACCAGCTCCTTGACTTCGGCGGTGCTCAGGGCGCGCGGCACTGACGGCGGCACCAGGGTACCGGCGCCGGGGGCAGTCTCTATGAACACGCTGACCCGGTCGGCCGGGATCGCAGAGGGAGCGACGGGGGCCGCGCCCCCCGGCTGCAGCGCGCTGTGGGAGACGCGACCGACGTGCCAGAGCTGGGCGAAGATGATCCCGCCTTCGGCGTGTACGGCCTCGGTGACCTTGCGCCAGCCCTCGACCTGGGCCGGGCTGTAGATGCCCGGGGTCCAGGCATAGCCCTCGCCGCGCGGCTCGATCTGGGTGCCCTCGCTGATCAGCAGGCCGGCACCGGCGCGCTGCTGGTAATAAGTGGCCATCAGCTCATTGGCGGCATTGCCGGGCTGGGTGCTGCGTTGCCGGGTCAACGGCGGCAGCACGATACGATTCTTCAGTGTGTAGCTGCCGAGTTGCAAGGGCCGGAAAAGGCTTCGGTTGCTCAAGATGTTTTCCTTCATGTTGTGAGCAGAACGGGGTTGGGCGCCGCCAATCGTTCCCGCGATGAGAGCGGGAGCGACTGGCCGCCGGCCGGCCCGCATCAGAACGGCGCGTCGATATCGACCACGTCGATCAGCTTGTGGTTGACGAACTCCTTCAGGCCCAGGCCTAGCAGCTCGCGGCCGTAGCCGGAGCGGCGCACTCCGCCGAACGGCAGGTCGGCCTTGGCCATGGTCGGGTGGTTGACGAACACCATGCCGGTGGAGATGCGCTTGGCGACTTCCGCGCCATGTTTGGCGTCGGCGGTGAACACCGAGCCACCCAGGCCGAACGGCGAGTCGTTGGCGATGGCGATCGCCTCTTCCTCATCGGCGGCGCGGTAGATCAGCGACACCGGCCCGAAGAACTCCCAGTAGTAGGCTGGGTTGTCCGGGGTCACGCCGGTGAGGATGGTCGGCTGCACGAAGGCGCCTTGGGTCGGCACCTTGGGTCCGACCTCAGTGGCGGTAGCGCCGTGGGCGACAGCTTGACGAATCTGCTCCTTGATGTCGTCGGCGGCTTTCTGCGAGGACAATGGCGCCAGGGTGGTTGCCGCATCGAAGGGGTCGCCCGCCTTGAGCGCGGCCACGCCCTCGGTGTAGCGGCGCAGGAACTCGTCGTAGATGGCCTCGACCAGGATGATGCGCTTGGAGGACACGCAGACCTGGCCGGCATTCCAGTGGCGACCGAACACCGCCCACTTCACGGTCTTGTCCAGTTCGGCGTCGGCCAGTACCACGAAGGCGTCGGCGCCCCCCAGTTCCAGCGTCGACTTCTTCAGCGCCTTGCCGGCCTGGGCGGCGACCACTGCGCCGGCACCCTCCGAGCCGGTCAAGGCCACGCCGTGCACGCGCGGATCGTTGATGATGGTCTCGATCTGCTGGCGCGTGGCGTAGAGGTTCTTGAAGGCGCCTTGCGGCAAGCCCGCGTCGAGCATCAGTTTCTCGAAGGCGTCCGCGCTCTGCGGCACGTTGGCGGCGTGCTTGAGCAACAAGGTATTGCCAGCGGCCAGCTGCGGAGCCAGGATGCGGGCGATCTGGTAGTAGGGGAAATTCCACGGCTCGATCGCCAGGATCACGCCCAGCGGCTCGTGCACCAGCAGCGCGTCGCCTTCGGCCGGATCGGCCACCGGCAATTTCTCCGGTGCCAGCAGGGCTTCGGCGTGCTTCACGTAGTACTCAAAGATGCGCGCGGACAGCTCGACCTCGGCCAGCGCTTCGGCGGTGATCTTGCCCATCTCCAGGGTCAGCAGCCCCGCATGCGCCTCGGCATTCTCGCGCAGCAGGTCGGCGGCGCGCTGCAGGATCGCACCGCGCTCTTCGAACGAGCGCTCGCGCCAGGCCAGGAAGGCTTCATGGGCGGCGCCGATGGCCTGGGAGACTTCGGCGTCGGTAGCGTCGGGGAAGGTCTTGACGACTTCGCCGGTGTAGGGGTTGGTGGTGGCGTAGGCCATAGCTATGACTCCTTGCAGCAGTGAACGAACAAGTTGCGTTCGGCTCGACACGAGCCGGACGCGGTGGGTTTCAGCGCAGGGCGAAGCCGAGCGCGTTCAGGGCCTCGCGCAGGCGGTGGCGGCCCATCAACGCTTCGGCACTGCCGACGCGCTGCAATGACGTCTGCGACCAGGGCCGGTCGTCGCGTTGCTGGTCCTGCTGGAAGCGGCGCATCAGCGGGTCGTAATGCCCCACCGCGACCGCCTCGCCCGCGGCGTCGTAGTGCTCGCGGTGCAGCACCGCCGCCTGCGCCAGGCGCGGCTTGATCTCGGCCGGGCGGGCCTGATCGGGATGGCCCACGCACATGCCGAACACCACGAAGCTGTCCTGCGGCAGGCCCAGTTCGGCGGCGGCCGCCTCCGGCTGGTTGCGCATGCCGCCGATATAGACGATGCCCAGCCCCTGGGCCTCGAAGGCGACCACGGCGTTCTGCGCGGCCAGCGCGGTGTCGACCACACCGACGGTGTAGCTCTCCAGGTAGTCGATACCGTCGGTCGCCACGCCTTGCGCGGCACCGAGCCGGCGCAGCCGCGACCAGTCGGCGACCCAGGCCAGGAACAGCGGGGCCTCGGCCACGTGCCGCTGGCCGCCTGCCAGCTCGGCCAGCCGCGCCCGCCGCGCGGGGTCGCGCACGGCGATCACGCTCCATGGCTGCAGGTTGGACGAACTGGAGGCCGATTGCGCGGCGGCGATGGCGAGTTCAAGCGCCTCGTCGTCGACCGGCTGATCGGTGTAGGCGCGCACCGAGCGGTGCGCCAGCAGCGCCGCCAGGACGGCGGGAACGGGCGGCAACGGTCGGGTGGCAACCTCCCCGTAGCGGGCCTGCCACGCAGTGGCGGGATCAATTTGTTGGGATGTCATGCCAGATTCCTGTGCGTGTGTGGGAGCGTCGACTCAGGCCGCAGGCGGCGCATCGATACCGTCGAGCAGGACCACGCGGTATTCCGCGCCCTTGAACCGGTGCGCTCGTGCCGCCTGGTAGGCGGGGCTGTGATACCAGGCGCGCGCGGCCTGCATATCGGGAAAGCGCAGGATCACGCCGCCCTCGATCGTCGGGCCTTCCAGCACTTCGAAATCGTCATAGAACGCCAACGGCGTCAGGTCGTGCCCTTCGCGCGCGGCTGGAGCTTCCTTGGCGTAGGTGTCAAGTTCGCCGGCGTCGAGGGTGCGTTCTCGCAGGAAAACCACATAAGCGGACATGTTCAGACTCCTCACAGAAGGGAAAGCAGGGCCTTGGCGGCGTCGGCGGACGAGGCCGGGTTCTGGCCGGTGACCAGCAGGCCGTCGGTCTGCACATGCGAGGCCCAGTCGGCGCCCTGGCTGTAGTGGCCGCCATTGGCCTTGAGCACGTCTTCGACCAGGAACGGCACCACCTCGGTCAGGCCGACCGCTTCCTCCTCGCTGTTGCTGAAGCCGGTCACCCGCTTGCCGGCGACCAGCGGCTTGCCGTCGACGCCCTCGGCGTGGCGCAGCACGCCCGGCGCGTGGCAGACCGCACCGACCGGCTTGCCGGCCCTGACCGCCGCCTCGATCAGGCCGATCGAGGCGGGGTCTTCGGCCAGATCCCAGAGCGGGCCGTGGCCGCCGGGGTAGAACACCGCATCGAATTCGCCGATGGCGACTTCGGACAGCTTGCGGGTGTTGGCCAGCGCCTTCATCGCGTCGGCGTCGGACTGGAAGCGGCGGGTGGCCTCAGTCTGGGCGTCGGGTTCGTCGCTCTTGGGGTCGAGAGGCGGCTGGCCGCCCCTGGGCGAGGCCAGTGTCAGGGTCGCGCCGGCATCGTGGAAGGCGTAGTAGGGTGCGGCCAGTTCCTCCAGCCAGAAACCGGTCTTCCTGCCGGTGTCGCCGAGCTGGTCGTGAGAGGTGAGGACGACGAGAATGTTTGCCATGTGGAAGTTCTCCTTGGAATGATGAAGATGGAAAGGTTCAGGCGCCGGCCACGCGCACCACGACCTTGCCGAAGTGCTTACCGGCCAGCAGGTCGATCAGCGCCTGCGGCGCGCGCTCCAACCCCTCGACGAAGTCCTCGCGGAGCTTGACCTTGCCCGCGGCGACCCAGCCGCCCATGTCGCACTGGAAGGCTGTGAAGCCGTCGGCGTAGTGATCGCTGATGATGAAGCCCTGGAGCAGCAGGCGCTTGCGCAGCACCAGGCCCAGCAGCTGCGGCATACGGTCCGGGCTGGGCGGCAGGCCGGTGTCGTTGTAATGCGCGATCAGCCCGCACACCGGCACGCGGGCGCCGACGTTGAGTCGCGGCAGCACGGCGTCGAGCACTGCACCACCGACGTTCTCGTAGTAGACGTCGATGCCCTGCGGCGTGGCGGCCGCCAGTTGCTCGGCGAAGTCAGGCGCACGGTGGTCGAGGCAGACGTCAAAGCCCAGCGCTTCCACCGCGTAGCGGCATTTCTCCTCCCCGCCGGCGATGCCGATGGCGCGCGCACCCTTGAGCCTGGCAAGCTGCCCGACCACCGAGCCGACCGCGCCGGTGGCCGAGGCGACGACCACGGTCTCGCCCGCTTGCGGCCGGCCGATGTTCAGCAGGCCGTGGTAGGCGGTGAACCCCGGCATGCCCAGCACGCTCAGCGCCAGCGAGGGCTGCGCCAGGCTGCGGTCGAGCAGGCTCAGGCCATGCCCGTCGGACAACGTGTGGCTCTGCCAGCCGGTATCGCCGAGCTCCAGATCGCCGGGTTGAAAATCGGGGTGATGCGAGACCGCCACCCGGCTCACCGCGCCGCCGCTCGGCACCGCGCCCAGTTCCCACGGCGGCGCGTAGGACGGTGCATCGCTCATCCGCCCGCGCATGTACGGGTCGAGCGAGAGATAGAGCGTCTCCAACAGCAATTGACCCGCGGCGGATTGAGGCAGCGGCCCCTGCTCCAGCCGGAAGTCTTCCGGCTTCGGCTCGCCCACAGGGCGCGAGGCAAGCACGATGCGGGTCTGGGTGATCTCAGTCATGAGTGAGCTCCTTGAGGATGTGAGGTAAAGGCGGCCAAACAAAACAGATACATTGCTTGATTAGACCGGTCGTATAGCTCCCGGACAAAAAAACTGGTGTTTCAGGTGCCGACCGCAGCAGGCAGCCCCAGCAACCCACGCGTAGCGGTCAATGCGGACTCAAGAGGTACGCGGTCGCGCGTAATCTTGGCGCGCAAGCTCGCCCCTAGCCACAATTGGTACAGCGTGGTCGCCATGGCGCTGGCATCCGGCTGCGAGGCAAGGGAGCCGTCTGCTACGCCAGCCTCGATGGCACGGGTCAGGCGCGCAATGATGCGTGCAGTCCCATAATCGAGGACGGAACGCATCGCTTCGGAAAGGTCGCTGACCTCGGCGGCCAGCTTGACCGCCAGGCACTTGCCTTTCGGATCGCAGGTTGCCTGGGTCTCCAGCCAGTGCTCGAAATAGGCCATCAAGCGCTCCCCGGCCGACACGTCGGACCGAGCCAGCACGGCATCAAGCGCAGCCAGGTAATCGGTGAAATAGTTTTCCAGCAAGGCCTCACCAAACGCCTCCTTCGACCCGAAGTAATGATAGAACGAGCCCTTGGGCACGCTCGAGGCATGGAGGATTTCATTCAGGCCAACGGCACTGAAGCCCTTACCGCCAATGATGCTTTGCGCGGTAGTCAGGATGTGTTGGCGAACGTCGTTCGTAGTATTGGTCATGCGATGCAGTATATTCCAAATTAGACCAGTCGGCTAGTCCTTAAATGCTCCTGCTCCAAATCACACGCCGATCAGTGGCTAAAAATGGAACATCTCCAACCTAATGTCTTCAGTTTTGCGATATCGGGAGCCCTCTTGTTGCATGGACGCGGGATACGCGCATCGCTGTAGTGCCTGCCCCGGCGGATCCGGACACTCTGCCGCTAAGAATCGGGTTGACCCGGACTGGAACCGCCCCTTTAGCGTTTCTTGGCGGCTTGGGCATGACGTTCTGGTACCACGACTGTCTGGCGACGCGCTACCAAGGGAGCCAGGAAAATGGCCTCCGGGTTGCAGTCGCTGACCTTCCACCGCGACGGCGTGGTCGGCACCAAGGTGCTGGAGGCCGGCGGCTTCTTTGACACCGATCGCGGCGGCGGCCTGGACACCCAGCGCATGGTGGTGTGACTCAGGCCCAGGCTGCGCAGCGACATCGCAGATGACTTAAATAGGGAGAGCCAGCAAATCCCTTTGTTTGCTGATGCTCCCGCCATCAACAGCGATGGTGTCGGTTCAACGTCCCAGAGAACCGACACATGCAACCACTCAGCCACTTTCATCGCCGTCTGGCGGGCGGCGGCCTGCTGATCGCCGCCGTACTGATGAGCGGCTGCGCGACGACAACGCCTCCGCCCAAGGCCGCCCCGATCGCAAAGCCGGCGATCGCACCGACGAAGCCGAATCCGGAATTCGTGCCCGTCGTTCGCTATGGCCGTTACACGCTGGTCGAACTGGCGCCGGCATCGGCACAGCAAGACCTGTTGCTGCAGGTTGTCGATGTCTCCATTCCCGACACGCGCAGCGCGACAGTGGGCGATGCACTGCATCACGTCTTGCTGCGTTCCGGCTACCAACTTTGCCCGGTGGGCGACATCACCGCACTCAACTCATTGCCGCTGCCAGCATCCCACTATCGGCTGGGGCCGATGCTGCTTCGCGATGCCCTGCTGACGTTAGCAGGTCCTGCGTGGGATCTGAAAGTCGATGATGGCGCTCGCCGAATTTGCTTCAACCGCGCTCAGCAGCCGTCATCAAGTCAGACCCAATCCCCCCCGCAGTCAGCCTTGAAGGCTGCCGATCATGTCGAAAGACGTCCGCTCACAACGGAGGTGCGGCCATGACCACCATCCCCGGCTCTCCCCGTCGGTCGCGGGTACCGCTGCTGCGCGTGGCCACCATCACCTGGGTCTTGCTGATCAGCACGGGAGTGGTGGTGAATCACGTGGCGTTGTCCAACCTTGCCACCGAGGCAGGCGGCAGCGCACAGAGCACACAAGTCGCAGCCCTGGAGGCCCGGCTGGCAGAACTGAGTCAGCAGCTCGAAGCGCAGCGTCAGCAGCCCGACATGTTGACGACCACGCAATTCGAGATCGAGCGTCAGGCCATCGAGCAATGGGCTTCCAGGATCGAGCAGGCCCTCGGCGAACGGCTGACGGCCGAGAGCCTTGCCCCGTTGCATAGCCGCATCGAGCAACTGGAAGCCCGCCTGGCGAAAGCCGCTCAGGTCGCACCCGCCCCAACCCGCGCGCAGAAAAACCAGGCCTCCAGGCGCAAGGCGGCGGTGCCTCCATTCAAGGTCGTTGGTCTCGAAATGCGGGGCGGTGAACGCTTTTTGTCGATTCAGCCCGCGAGGGGAGCTTCCTCGCCACTGACCGGCGTTTTGCGGCCCGGTGAATCCGAGGCTGGCTGGCGGCTGGAAACCATCGAAGACCGCACCGCCGTGTTCCAGAACAACGGTCAGGTTCTTCGCGTGGTAGCGCCATAGGAGGGCCAGATGAACCGCATGATCATTTCGCTTGCCCTGGCTACCAACCTTGCCGTTGGCGTCATCTCCCCCGTATCAGCACAGAACACCCGCACGTCCACGTCACCTGCTGTACCTGATCAGGAACAGGCGACAACTGCGAGCAACAGCGAGGAGAAAAATGCTCGCGACTGGGGGCTGCGCCTGGAGGAATGGACACGTTACCGGGAGGTGATGCGTGGTCCGCTGGGCATTTTTTCCCCCAATCTCGATCCGCTTACCGCGCTCGGCATCGAGGCGCGTTCAGATGAAGAGCGCCGGCGCTACGCCGAACTGCAGGTTCAGGTCGAAGCGCGGCGTGTCGAGAAAACACTGGCTTACCAGCGTGCTTATGACGCTGCCTGGCAACGCCTGCATCCGGGCATGCAGCGCGTCAATCTGCCGGGGGCCAACCAGACTTTCAGCGCAACCGGTGTGCCGGGCGATGCGAACCGGTTGGCCGTATTCATCAAGGACGGTTGTGCCTCATGCGGCCAGCTTGTCCAGCAATTGCAGACCTCCGGGGCTGAATTCGACCTCTACATGGTCGGCAGCCGCCAGGATGATGCCCGCATCCGCGATTGGGCCAAGCGCGCCCGGATTGACCCCGCCCGTGTTCGTAGCGGCTCCATCACCCTCAACCATGATGCAGGCCGCTGGTTGTCGCTGGGCCTGCAAGGGGATCTGCCAGCCGTCGTGCGGCAGATCGGCGGCGAATGGCAAAGGCAATGAACCGCTATGCACGCCTGCTTGCAGTTCTGGCCGCCTCGATCGCCGGAACCGCGCTCTCCAGGGCACAGGAGATACCGCCTCCTGCCTACCAGGTCGCGGCGCAGCGTGCGGAAATTCCGTCCCCGGTGCTCTATGCCGTTGCGCTGCAGGAGAGCGGCTTGCGGCGTGGTGGCCGACTGGTCCCATGGCCCTGGACCCTGAACGTCGCTGGAACCGCCCGCCGTTTCGGTAGCCACGCCGAGGCATGCAACGGGCTGAACAAAGCGTTGCGCGAAGTGCCGCCAACCCGCATCGACGCGGGACTGGCTCAGATCAACCTGGGTTATCAGAAGCATCGCTACAGCCACCCCTGTGACCTGCTCGATCCATATCGCAACCTCGCGATCGCGGCCGAAATCCTGCGTGAACAACATACGCCGGGCGAAGACTGGTTGCTCGCGATCGGCCGCTATCACCGCCCGGCTGGCGGCGCTCCCGCCGCGCGCTACCGGCGCAGCGTCAGCCAGCACCTGGCGCGCGTGGTCGGTCCTTCCCGTGCTGACGCTTCCACCAGGAGGAATACCCCATGAAGCATACCTTCACTGCCGTTGCCGCGAGGCCGATTCTTTGCGCCCTGTTATGTGCCGGTGGTCTGCCAGCCCTGGCAGGCCAACCGCCTCTCGTGGTGGTCGAGGACCATGGAGGCAGGTCGGCCTTGCCTTATTACCAGGCGCTGGACCTGCCACCACGCCAGGGTCAACCGGACCCGCCGCGGATCTCTGTGCCGCCGTCCGCAGACAAGACCTTCAGCGAAGCCGATATGCTGCCCGTGCGCTCGGAGCGGCTGTCGCCCGGCGATGAACCTCGCAGGGTGATCCAGGCACCAGGCCTGGCACCCGTTTTCCTCATCGGTGATGACAAACGCTCCCGCGCCTGGCTGATTGAGCGCAAGGCGGCGCTGCACGAAATCAGCGCCGTCGGTCTCGTGGTCAATGTCGGATCGGCGGAGACACTTACTGGGTTGCGCAAGCTGGCTCCCGAGCTCACGTTGTCTCCGGTATCGGGTGACGACCTCGCGCAGCGGTTGGGACTGCGGCATTACCCGGTCCTGATCACCGCCACCGGCATCGAGCAGTGAGTGCGCCATCATGGCCCAGCCTCATGCGGTGGAAGTGCTGCTGCGGCCAGCGGTGGAGCTATACACCGTTGCGGTTTGCGCCGGCGCCGCGTTGGTGTGCATGGTGGCACCCTGGTCGCTGGCGTTAAGCCCGCTGCTGGGCTTCGCCAGCGCTATGGCATTCCTCGTGTTCGGCGGCATCCGCTTGCGCGAGGCGATGGCTATCTTGCGATACCGCCGCAACATCCGCCGCCTGCCTCGCTATGTCATGACCAGCCGGCAGGTGCCGGTCAGTCGGCAACGCCTGTTTATCGGCCGCGGTTTTCGCTGGGATCAACGCCACACTCACCGGCTGATGCAAACCTATCGACCGGAGTTTCGGCGCTACGTCGAACCCACGCCGATCTACCGCCTTGCCCGGCGCGTCGAAGAGCGTCTGGAGTTCGCGCCGTTTCCGCTTTCAAAACTCGCTCGGGTGATTGCATGGGACAGCCCATTGAATCCCGCGCGACAGCTGCCCCCAGTGGGAGGCACGCCACGCCTGCACGGCATCGAGCCGCACGAGATCGACGTCACCCTGCCGCTCGGCGAACGCGTCGGCCACTCGCTTGTGCTGGGAACCACCCGCGTCGGCAAAACTCGCCTGGCCGAATTATTCATCACGCAAGACATCCGTCGGCGCAACGCCTCCGGTGAGCATGAGGTCGTCATCGTCTTCGATCCAAAGGGTGACGCAGACCTGTTGAAACGGATGTACGTCGAGGCCAAACGCGCCGGGCGTGAGGGCGAATTCTATGTGTTTCATCTCGGATGGCCCGACATTTCGGCCCGCTACAACGCTGTGGGACGCTTCGGCCGCATCAGTGAAGTGGCGACCCGCATCGCCGGGCAGCTTTCCGGGGAAGGCAATAGCGCTGCATTCCGTGAATTTGCATGGCGGTTCGTCAACATCATCGCCAGGGCCCTGGTGGAGCTGGGGCAGCGGCCGGACTACCTGCTGATCCAGCGGCATGTCGTGAACATCGACGCGCTGTTCATCGAATATGCCCAACGCTACTTCGCAATCCATGAGCCGAAGGCCTGGGAGATCATCGTTCAGTTGGAGGGCCGGATCAACGACAAGAACACTCCACGTCACATGATGGGCAGGGAGAAGCGCGTGGTGGCGCTCGAACAGTATCTGTCTCAGGTGCGCGTGTACGACCCCGTGCTTGATGGCTTGCGGTCGGCAGTGCGTTATGACCGCACCTATTTCGACAAGATCGTCGCGTCGTTGTTGCCGTTGCTTGAGAAGCTCACCACCGGCAAAACCGCACAGCTGCTCGCCCCCAACTATTCCGACCTGAACGACCCGCGGCCGATCTTCGACTGGATGCAGATCATCCGCAAGAGGGCGGTCGTTTACGTTGGCCTGGATGCCTTGTCGGATGCAGAGGTTGCGGCGGCGGTCGGAAACTCGATGTTCAGCGACCTGGTATCCGTCGCTGGACACATCTACAAATTCGGGATTGATGACGGCCTTCCCGGCGCGGCTACCGGGGTGAAAATTCCCATCAACGTCCACGCGGACGAATTTAATGAATTAATGGGCGATGAGTTCATTCCCATGGTCAACAAAGGTGGCGGCGCGGGACTCCAGGTCACGGCCTATACCCAAACGTTGAGCGATATCGAAGCACGCATCGGCAACCGCGCCAAGGCTGGCCAGGTCGTCGGCAACTTCAATAATCTCTTCATGCTGCGGGTACGCGAAACGGCCACGGCAGAGCTGTTGACCAAACAGCTTCCCAAGGTCGAGGTTTACACGACTTCGCTGATGAGCGGTGCCACCGATAGCTCGGATATTCGCGGCCAGACGGACTTCACCAGCAACACCCAGGATCGCATCACCACGACAAGCGTGCCGTTGATCGAACCCGCGCATGTGGTGTCTCTGCCCAAAGGTCAGGCGTTCGCATTGCTGGAGGGCGGCAACCTGTGGAAAATCCGCATGCCGCTCCCGGCTCCCGACCCAGACGAGGAGATGCCGCGGGATCTACAGCAACTCGCCGGGTACATGCGTCAGCACTACGTCGAAGCCGGCGACTGGTGGGAAAACCAGGGACTTCCCGGCCTTCAGGATGAGCCCTTGCCGGACGACCTTCTCGACGGTTTCCGGCACATTGCCACAGCTGAAGACGAAGCGGCTCTGCCATGAGCGATCCGGCCGCGACAGTGCAACGCCAGCAGAACCGCCAGCAGGGGCTGATCGCCGGCATCATCACGCTGCCGTTTCGCCTCTTCGGCGTACTGTGCGGCTCGCTCCTTCTGTGCATCGTCATCGAGTGCGTGGGCATGCACCTGTTCTGGCCGGAACAGGGATGGCGGCACGCACAGGGAATGCTGGACTACGAGCTGGCGCAGCTCTCCGGCCACTTCACCCGTAGCGCTCTCGTACAGGAGCCGGGGCGCACTGCCCATTGGCTGGTCGAACAGGCCCACGAGTGGATCTTCGTCAAAACCGGCCTGCTGGAATGGATGCGCAATGCGGCGAACCAGGCCAGCGCTCCCAGCCATGGCGCAGCGCGGGATTTTCGCTACTACATCAGCCAAGCCTATGTCTGGGTGGAAAGCTACCTGATCGCCGCGGCGTTCACGACCCTGGTGTTCATCGTGCGCCTGATGGTAATGGTGCTCACCTTGCCGCTGTTCCTGATGGCGGCCTTCGTCGGGCTGGTCGACGGCCTCGTGCGCCGCGACATCCGCCGTTTCGGCGCCGGACGCGAATCCGGCTTCATCTATCATCGCGCCAAAGCATCGCTGATGCCGCTGGCGGTGCTGCCATGGGTCATCTACCTGGCGCTCCCATTGAGTGTGAGTCCCTTGCTCATCCTGTTGCCCAGCGCGGTGCTGCTGGGACTGGCGACGGACATCACAGCCAGCAGCTTTAAGAAGTATTTATAGGTGTATTGCCACGATGCAAACTGACACTCAGGTCCGCAAATGTTGATCGGCAATAACGATCAATATTCAATTATTGATCTGCAAAAACATTTATGAAAACCGAAATACTTCTGCCATGATGAAATTTCCACACGGTGCTATCAAAAATAGGGAGCCCGGAGTGGAATAGCGACCAACACCATGGAAATCCGCCCGCGCTGTCATTGGTGGGCTTTCCCCTCCGGCCATTGATGGCCTTTCCGGCAGACAAAAAGAACGCCAGCAAGGAGGGCAAATGCTCATTCTGACGCGCCGCGTCGGTGAAATCATCCGTATTGGGGACGATATCACCGTCACCGTCCTGGGGGTCAAAGGCCAGCAGGTGAAGTTCGGAACCTCTGCGCCGAAGGACGTGAATGTTCACAGAGAGGAAATCTATGACCGGATTCACGGCGAAAGAGTTTCGGCTCTTTCTGGAAAGAACCTCTATTAGACAGAAGCTATGAATACAGGCGCAATTTTGCGCCTGCTTCTCTTTTCAGTTCGTGGGTCGATCAACCCAGCAGCGTTTTCGCAAGCGACATCTGTTCATGTTCGAAGGCAGGCGCGAAATCGTCCAGCTCGTTCGAGCGCAACCCCACCGCGGCACTGAGCGCGACCTTCCGCCAATCCAGAACGGCTGCATGCACTTCGGCCAGCACGGCCAGTGCATCGCTCCTGCTCAACGAAAAATACGCGCTTCGGGCCAGCAGCATCTCAAGATCGGTGATCGGCCCATCCTCTTCTGACAGCCAGGTCTTGGATTCCCTGTCCTTGTCGGGGAAGGGATTGACGTCGAAGGCCGGCGCCAGTCGCCAGAGCCCCCGTTCGACATGCAGAAAACCATGGTTCTGCAGGTGGTCATCCACATTGGTGATCAACAGGTTGAAGACCAGGCGCCGCCACAATTGCTGCACATCGGCGGTCGGCGCATGTCCCAGCGAGCGGATAACGTCCGCGATCTCGGTGTAGCTTCGATCCTCTTCGCGCGAAGCCTGCAACAGGGATGCGGCCGACTGATACGGTATGCGCCCGTCGGCACCATCGCGATCGAAGCGGCGGATGATCGCGACCGGTATGCCGTCGAGTTCCACGATACGGGCAGGCGCAGCGTCGATGCCGACACGTTGCGCCAGGCACAGGGCCAGCACCTCTCCGCGTGTCACGCTGCGCGTATCCCCCACGCTCGGGAATTTTCCGATGGCCAGCGCGCCATCCTCGTCGACCACAGTGCTCTTGGGCCGCATGCCGCCAAGAGACGTGCCCTTGCCCTGCAGGTAACGCAGATCCTCGGTGCTTTCCTGGCCTTGCTCGACCGCACGGCTGGCGCTGTAGATGCGTTGCAGTTCCAGAAGCGGCGGTGTGCTGCGCCTGCCGTCCTCCACCGTCCGACAATAGCGGCCATCCTGGTCGCGCAGACGTAAGGCGCCAACCCGACTGAAGTCGTCAACCGCAAGCAGGTAGTCCAGCTCGGTCAACGGGGCGAGCGCTGCGTTGTCCTTGCGGCGCCTGGCGTGGTCCCGCGCGATGACCCTGCGTCCCCATGCGTCCGGAGCCGTATCGGCAAGGGCGAAGTGAAAGACGGAATCATGTGCTGACGGTGCCCTGCGCGGTTGATACCCGGCGTGAAGACCGAGATCGGCGGACACATTGAAGCCGGTCGGGTTTGCCAGCCAGTTCTGGTCGTAGGCGAAGGTGGTGTTTTCGCGGCGGCCCTGCTTGACGTAGACGAGGGTGCCGACTGGCGTGCCCGCCTTGCCGATGCAGACCTGAATCTGCTGACGTATCGAAACAGCCGATTTCATAGCGCCCCCGATTTGCCCGGCTTGCTACGCACACGCTGGGGCAGGTTTTCGTCCATCAGCGTCAGGCCGATGTCGTCACGCGCCGTATCCAGCAGGCCAGCCAGCGCCTGTATCTCACCGAAGACATGCAGTGCGCGGGCAAAGAAGTGGATGGGCACGCGCACATCACCTTTTTCCATGCGCCGGACGGTGGACACGGATGCGCCCATTCGCTCGGCCAGCGAGGCCTGCGAAATCCGGCGGCGCCTGCGTGCCAGCGCGACGTCGCTGCCGAGCTTGCGGATAGCACGCTCGACAGGCAGCGGCAATGGAACATCTACTTTACCACTCTCAACGGAGTGACTATCTGGTTTATGTGTTTTCATGAGGCGGATTATTGCATTCCACCGCCTAATTTTCAATAACCGCTCTCAAGGGAGCGCAATTGTCAGATTTGCACTCCTGTCGGGATGCTTATCTGCGGTGGAAGCACCTTTCCCCCTGGTATTCCGCAAGCGGTTCCGGAGCAAGCGAACACGCCACATTCGATCCCTGTTGACCCCCAGCGAGCACCCACAGCCGACAGCGGCCGATACCACGTGGGCACGTCCGGACAGGCATATCCCCCGCATCCCAAGAATGTGGTGAGCCGGCAGTTCTCATTGTTTGCGGCTTTCACACGCTCACCGCCGCAGCATCAAGCCATTACGCATCAACGGGGAATGCACGATGGCACGGTCCTACCGCCCGGCACTTGCAAGGCGCAGCACGCTCGCAGCACTGCTGATTGTCGGCCTGTCGACGGCTCTACCGGCAGTCGCGGCCGACGACAGCACTGAGAAGGAGCACCTGGCGGCAGTCGTTCGCCAGCTGGACCTGCTCGATCGTCTCGCGAAGCAGTCCGCTGCGACCGCATCGCAGGAGCGCGCCCGCTATCACTTCGACTACACCCGCCTCACGGCTGACCTGCAGCGCATGCGGACCGGCATCAATGACTACCTGACGCCGCAGCGCGCCCAACCGCGCGACCCCGCGGCGTTGCAGGGCGACTACCGACAGGACTCCGAACAGGAGCCGAAGAAATGAATGCCAGCCAGATCACCGCCTTTCAGGCCAACGGCGGCTTCACCCCATCCGCCGTCTCCGTCGTGCTGGTCGGCGCTGTGTTCGCGGTCCTGCTGCTGTGGGGCGCGTGGGCACTGCGTACCGCCTATGTCGGCTGGTCGGAGCAGCGGATTTCCCAGCGTCAGTTCCTCGGCGTCGCGGTGCGTTTTGTCGCGATGTACGTCGTGCTGACTTTTTTCCTCCTCTCGTAACGCAAAGGCTCACATCATGAATCCGGTTTCGCACCCCTTCCGCTCCGCACGCATCGCCGCCCTGGCGTCCCTGCCGGCGTTTGCCATGCTGAGTTCGCTCGCTCAGGCCCAGGGCCTGCCCACGCTTGAAGACCCGTCGCGCGGCACGGGCTCGGGCATCATGGATACGCTGCGCAACTACGGCTACGACATCGTGATGCTGATCGCCTTGCTGGTGGTCGCATCGATGTTCGTCGGCGTTTGCTATCACGCTTACGGCACCTATGCCGAAATCCACACGGGCCGCAAAACGTGGGGCCAGTTCGGTCTGACAGTCGCGGTAGGCGCCGTCCTCCTGGTCGTCGGCATCTGGCTGCTCACCGAAGCCACCGGCGTTCTGTGAGGTACGAGCATGCCTGAGCATCAGGACGTCCGGCCTGACGGAACGGTAGCGTTCCTGCCGCATCGCCTCAACCGCCATCCCGTGGTCGTTCGCGGCCTCACGGCCGATGAACTATGGGTGTGCGCGGGCCTGTCGGGCGCGGCCGGCCTGTCGGTGGGCATTCCGATGGCGATCATCTTCTCGATGATCGCCATCGCGCCCACCGCCATCGTGCTTGGCATCGCCGCCGGCGTCTTTGCCGGCGGCGGCATGTTGCGCCGCCAGAAACGCGGCAGGCCCGACACCTGGCTTTACCGGCAGATCCAATGGTGGATCGCACGACGGCATCCGGGCATTGCCCAGTTCGTCGGCGGGCGGGACCTGGTGACCCGTTCGGGCTACTGGACAACCAGGCGGAGGGCCGCCTCATGAGCCGGTTCAAGAACGAGATCACCCATCTGCAGGCGCATATCAAGACCCTGCGCCTGGGAGCGGGCGCTTTGCTGCTGGTGGCCCTGGTCATGGGGATCGGCTGGTGGAATGCGCCGCGCGACCTGACCATTCACGTGCCGCCGGACCTGCGCTCGGGCAGCACCAGGAAATGGTGGGAAGTGCCGCCAGAGTCGGTTTATTCGTTCTC
This sequence comes from Pseudomonas sp. 22490, assembly GCF_052044465.1. Taxonomy (NCBI): domain Bacteria; kingdom Pseudomonadati; phylum Pseudomonadota; class Gammaproteobacteria; order Pseudomonadales; family Pseudomonadaceae; genus Pseudomonas; species Pseudomonas sp. 22490. Next base: position 107,240 of record NZ_JBQENS010000023.1, read on the forward strand.
GTTTTATATCTGGCAGCAACTCCAGCGCTGGCCCGTCAATGGCGATGAAGACTATTCCCGCAACATCCATGTGCTATCGCCTTACTTCACGCCATCCTGCCAGAGCTTCCTGCGCCACGACTACGAATATCGCCGCACGGCCGGCGAGCTGCGTCAGCGCGTGCGCGGTATCTACGAGATCCCCGGCCGGGGCTACGGAGAAGACCCCACGCTGCGCGTCAAGGCCGTCTCGGACCGCGACTGGATCGTCACGCTGGATGTGACAGCAGATGAATATTACGGCTCCGAACAGGTCAAGCGGGCGCTGGTGCGCTACCCCCTCAAGGTCGTGCGCTCGGATGTCGATCCGGAACGCAACCCGTTCGGTCTGGCCATCGACTGCTACAGCGGCGCGCCGCAGCGCATCACCACCCCTGACCCTGTGCCCCCGACCGGAGCGACATCCGGCGGCCTCGGCGGCCCATTGGGAGACACGCCATGAAACACGTCCTCTATCTCCTCGGCATCCTGGTCACCGCGGGACTGCCCACTGCGGTCCAGGCGCTGGAAATCCTGCGCTGGGAGCGACTGCCGCTGGCTGTGTCCCTGCATGTGGATCGGGAGCGCGTCGTCTTTATCGACCGCAACGTCCGTGTCGGCGTCCCGGCATCGCTGGCCGGCCGCCTGCGTGTCCAGAGTGCCGGTGGCGCGATCTACCTGCGTGCCAGCGAACCGATCGAGCCCACGCGACTGCAATTGCAGGACGCCGATAGCGGTGCGTTGATCCTGCTGGACATTGCCGCCGAAGCTGCACCGGCAGGTCAGGCACCGCTGGAGCCCGTGCGCATTGTCGAGGCCGAGGGTGCGCCCACCCGTTACGGCGACCTGACAGCGGCAGCAACGGCTGACGACGACACGCAGGATACGGTGTCTCGCACAGCTCGCGAGACGCCGGTGCCCGTAGTGCTGACACGCTATGCCGCCCAGAACCTCTATGCGCCCCTGCGTACTGTCGAACCGGTATCCGGCATCACGCGCGTCAATCTGAAACGCAACCTGCCGCTGGATACCTTGTTGCCGACCCTGCCGGTACGCACCCGGGCGCTCGCCGCTTGGCGGCTCGATGGCCTTTGGGTCACGGCTGTGCGCCTCACCAACACCTCGAAACGCTGGCTGTCTCTCGACCCACGCGATCTGCAAGGCGACTTCGTGACGGGGGCCTTCCAGCACAACACGCTGGGGCCGGCCGGCACGCCCGATGACACGTCCGTGGTTTATCTGGTGACCAAAGGACACGGCCTGGCTGAATCGCTGCTGCCAACGATCAGTCCCGTCAACGCGGCGCTGAACCTGCCGGAGCCGAAGGCACCGACCGCCAAGAATGGAGGCCGTCATGAAAGGTAATGGCCTGCTCAAGTGGCTGATGATCCCTATGGCGCTGTTGCTGGTCTTTGTCGGCGTGAAGCTGTTTTCCGGCGGGGGTAGCCAGCCCGGCCGCGATGGCGGAACACAGCTCACGCCGGAAGAAGCCAGGGCGCTTGGCATCGAAGGCGACACGCCGCGGGATACGGTGGCGACCTTGGTCGGCCAGGTCCGGCAGCTGCGTACCGAACTGCAAACCGCGCTCACCGACAACAAGACCCAGAAAGCGGAGAACGAGCGCCTGCGCCAACGCGAGGGCGCCATCGATCGCCGTATCCAGAGTGCCCTGGAAACTGAGCGCAATCAGTTGAAGAACGACCGCGAGCAGGTCGCCAGCGAACGCCAGCAAACTCAGGGTCTGCTGCAGGATCTCCAACGCCAGTTCGAGAACCTGAGCAACAAGAGCGGACATGCCGATCTGCCGGTCGGGCTGGGACTGGAGCCTGGTGACGGCCCCGGAGCCGATGGCGTGCGCTGGATCGAGCCGGAAGATGCCCGCAGCGACGACAAAAGCCGCACCCCTGGCACAGCCGGGAACTTCACATTCCCGACCAGTTTCGGCCCGGCACAGAAAACGCTGGATACGACGAGGGATGCAGTCGTCGACGCCGGCAGCAAGGCAACCGGCGTCTCCACGGCGAAGCCCGTCTATACCGTACCTACGAACGCCACGTTGATGGGGTCGATTTCGATGACGGCGTTGATCGGGCGTGTGCCTGTCGACGGGACCGTGAACGATCCATACCCCTTCAAGGTCCTGATCGGTCCGGACAACCTTACCGCCAATGGCATCGATATTCCCGATGTCGCCGGTGCGGTCGTCAGCGGAACGGCGTCGGGCGACTGGACGCTCTCCTGCGTGCGCGGGCAAATCCGTTCGGTCACTTTCGTGTTCCATGACGGCACCATCCGCACGGTGCCCGAGGATGGCGAGCGTGGCGGCAACCGCCAGCAGAGCAACAACGCCAACGGCAACAGCACGCAGGACGGCCTCGGCTGGATCAGCGATCCCTACGGCATTCCCTGCGTGAGCGGTGAACGGCGCAGCAATGCCCAGCAGTATCTCGGCACTCAGGCACTGATCACCGCTGCCGGGGCAGGTGCGGCATCGCTGATCAAATCCGACAACGGCAGCGTGGCGGTAGTCGCCAACAACAACGGCTCGCTCGGCACGGTCGGCATTTCCGGCAACGAAGCGATGGGCCGCATCCTCGCCGGTGGCGTCCAGGACATGTCGCAGTGGGTGAACAAGCTCTATGGCCAGGCGTTCGCGGCGGTGTACGTCAAACCCGGCGCCAGGGTCGCGGTTCATCTCGAACAACCCCTCACCATCGATTACGACCCGAAGGGGCGCAAGGTCGATCATCGTCTCGGAGGTGCTTCTGATGCACAGGATCTGGATTAACGGCCTGGCGGTGCTGGTCATTGCCGTAGCGCTTGGCGGCTGCTCGACCAGCAAGGAAAAACTGCTGCCCCACGATGGTCAGACCATGATGGACATCTGGAACGAGGAAACCGGCGGCAGCGCCCGCGGCGGTCAGGCCGCACGGCAGTTGCTCGACGCCAGACAATCGCTGCGCCGTCCGCTGACCGAAGTCGATGTGAAGGCCGCACCTGCGGTCAATGCCAGCTATACCCGCACGGCGCAAAACGAGATCTACCGGCAGTTCCAGCGCCTGCCGAACCCCGATCTCACCCTGTACGTGTTTCCGCATCTCGCGGGCACCGATCCGGTGCCAATTCCCGGCTACACCACTGTCTTCCCGCTGTACCAGCGCGTGCAATACGCCATGCCGGGCGAACGGACCGAGGACTACTGATGGGACCGTTTTTCAAACGCCGCGCTACGGCGACAGAGGTCAATAGCGGCTCCTCGCCAGATGCTCCATCGGATGCCTGGGCTCGCTATCTTGCGTCACTGGAGGCACACGGAATCCCTGAACCCGGCAAGCGGGACACAGCCAGGCACAGGCCAGCGACACTGGCCGATGAGCAGGCGCTGTACGACGTTTCGCCGTCCTTTGCCGACCTGCTGCCGTGGGTGGAGTATCTGCCGGAATCCAGGTGCATGCTTCTGGAGGACGGTGTTTCCGTCGCGGCATTTTTCGAGTTGATGCCGATCGGCACGGAAGGACGGGAAGCATCCTGGCTGGCTCAGGTCCGGGACGCGCTGGAAAACGCGCTGCAGGACAGTTTCGACGAGCTGGACGAGTCACCATGGGTGGTGCAGTTGTATGCCCAGGATGATGCCGACTGGAACCGCTATCTTTCCACGCTTGAAAACTACCTTCAGCCCCGGGCCAGGGAAAGCGAGTTCACGAAGTTCTATCTCCGTTTCTTCGGCCACCATCTGCGCGCCGTCTCCCGGCAGGGAGGGCTGTTCGAGGACCGCACGGTCACGCGCTTGCCCTGGCGCGGGCAGACGCGACGTGTCCGGCTGGTCGTCTATCGGCGCGTCGGCAATGCGCCGGCCCGGCGCGGGCAATCCCCCGAGCAGGCGCTGAATGTCGTCTGCGAACGCCTGGCTGGCGGCCTCGCCAATGCCGGTGTGCAGGCGCACCGCCTCGATGCCGCCGCGATCCACGCCTGGTTGCTGCCCTGGTTCAATCCAGGACCGGCGCTGCTGGGTCCGACAGACGAAGACCGCGAGCGCTTCTATCGCCTGGCTTCCTATCCTGAAGACACCGAAGAAGGCGAACTGGAACTTGCCAGCGGCACTGACTTCGCGCAGCGGCTGTTTTTCGGCCAGCCGAGATCCGATGTCGAGAACGGCCTCTGGTTCTTCGACGGCATGCCCCATCGAACCATCGTGCTCGACCGTTTGCGCACGCCGCCGGCAACCGGCCATCTGACCGGAGAAACCCGCAAGGGGGGCGACGCCATCAATGCCCTGTTCGACCAGATGCCCGAAGACACGACCATGTGCCTCACCCTGGTGATCACGCCGCAGGACACTCTCGAAGCCCATCTGAACCATCTGGCAAAAAAAGCGGTCGGCGAAACCCTGGCATCGGAGCAGGCGCTCAAGGACGTGCAACAGGCACGCGGTCTGATCGGCAGTTCGCACAAGCTCTACCGCGCTTCGCTGGCGTTCTACCTGCGCGGCCGCGACCTGGCCGATCTCGATATGCGCGGCCTTCAGCTCGGCAATGTCCTGCTCAATGCGGGCCTGCAGCCCGTGCGTGAGGAAGACGAAGTTGCCCCGCTCAACAGCTACCTGCGCTGGCTTCCTTGCGTCTACGACCCCGGCAAGGACAAACGGCAGTGGTACACGCAACTGATGTTTGCCCAGCACGCGGCCAATCTGGCCCCGGTCTGGGGGCGCAGTCAGGGAACAGGCCATCCCGGCATCACCTTCTTCAATCGCGGCGGTGGCACCGTCACCTTCGATCCGCTAAACCGCCTCGATCGGCAGATGAATGCGCACCTGTTCCTGTTCGGGCCCACCGGCTCGGGCAAGAGCGCCACCCTGAACAACATCCTCAACCAGATCACCGCGATTTATCGCCCACGGATGTTCATCGTGGAAGCAGGCAACAGCTTCGGCCTGTTCGGCGATTTCGCGGCGCGGCTGGGCCTCACTGTGCATCGCGTCAAGCTGTCGCCCGGCGCTGGCGTGAGCCTCGCACCGTTTGCCGATGCCTGGCGACTGGTGGATACGCCAAGCCAGGTGCAGACGCTCGATGCGGATGCGCTGGACGACGACGCAGCAGAAGAGGAATCGGCGGAAGGCGACGAACAGCGTGACGTGCTCGGGGAACTGGAAATCACTGCGCGGCTCATGATCACAGGCGGCGAGGACAAAGAGGAAGCCCGAATGACGCGGGCCGATCGCAGCCTGATCCGACAGTGCATTCTTGAGGCCGCACAGCGTTGCGTGTCGGAGAAGCGCACGGTGTTGACCCGCGACGTGCGCGATGCGTTGCGTGAGCGCGGCCGTGATTCCACGCTGCCTGAAACCCGCCGCACGCGCTTACTGGAAATGTCGGATGCCATGGATATGTTCTGCCAAGGGATCGATGGCGAGATGTTCGACCGGCCCGGGACACCGTGGCCGGAAGCGGACATCACCATCGTCGACCTGGCGACGTTCGCGCGCGAGGGCTACAACGCGCAGCTTTCGATCGCGTACATCAGCCTCATCAACACGGTCAACAACATCGCTGAACGCGATCAGTTTCTCGGCCGCCCCATCATCAACGTGACAGATGAGGGCCATATCATCACCAAGAACCCGTTGCTCGCGCCCTATGTCGTGAAAATCACCAAAATGTGGCGCAAGCTGGGGGCCTGGTACTGGCTAGCTACACAGAACCTCGACGACCTGCCGAAAGCGGCCGAGCCCATGCTCAACATGATTGAATGGTGGGTCTGCCTCAGCATGCCCCCCGACGAGGTAGAGAAGATCGCCCGTTTCCGCGAACTCAACCCGTCACAGAAAGCCCTGATGCTCTCAGCCAGGAAGGAGGCAGGCAAGTTCACGGAAGGGGTGATCCTGTCCAAGTCGATGGAACTGCTGTTCCGCGCCGTCCCGCCCAGCCTGTACCTGGCGCTTGCCATGACTGAGCCGGAAGAGAAAGCGGAGCGCTACCAGCTGATGCAGCAGTTCGGCATCAGCGAGCTCGATGCCGCCTTCAAGGTCGCGGAAAAAATCGACCGGGCGCGCGGCATCAACTCTTTGCCCCTGGACGCATTGGAGTGAACCGGGAAGTGGCCGGCGTGTTTCCGTTGGAACGGCCGGTCAGACCAGTTCCATTTCATCCGGTGCCGCGGGCCTGTCATCAGACACCTTGCCGATATCCGGCAGGGCAATCACTTCATCCGCCTGCATGGGATACGCCAGTAGATACCCCTGAAGCGTATCGCAGCCGAGGCTGGTCAGAAATTCCTGCTGCTCGGCCGTCTCCACGCCTTCGGCTACGACCCGAAGATCAAGCGTCTGTCCCAGGGCGACGATGGCCGAGACGATGGCGGCATCCTCTGTGCCGCAAGCAAGGTCGTGTACGAAGCAGCGATCGATCTTGAGTTCCGTTGCGGGCAAGCGCTTGAGGTACAGCAGGCTGGAATAGCCCGTCCCGAAATCGTCGATGGAGATGCGGACGCCGATGTCATGCAGCTTCTGAAGGATCGCCTGACTGCTATCGACGTCACGCATGGCGGTCGACTCGGTGATTTCCAGCACCAGCCGGTGCGGTTCCAGCCCATGGCGATCCAGAGCGCCGCGCACTGCGTCCACCAGACCCGAATGCGCGAGCTGCACCGCAGACAGGTTGACCGCGATAGTCCAGTCCTCACGTCCTTCATCCCGCCACGCGGCCATCTGCCGGCATGCCTCGTTCAGCACCCACTCGCCGATCGGCACGATCAAACCTGTCTTCTCGGCCAGCGGAATGAAGCTCGCCGGGCCGAGCATGCCATGGGCGGGATGCATCCAGCGCAGCAGCGCCTCCAGGCCGGTAATCGGACCGTGGGGCGCGGTGAACTTGGGCTGGTAGTAGAGAGCCAATTGGTTGCGCTTCAGCGCCATACGCAAGTCCTGCAGCAGTTGCACCTGACCGTGCGCATTGGCGGTCATCGACGCCTCGAAGAAGCAGTAGTCGTCGCGACCTTTCCCCTTCACGTGATACATCGCCGCATCGGCATTGCTCAGCAGTTCGTCCTGGTTTTCGCCGTTGCCCGGATAGATGGCGATGCCGATGCTGGTCGAGACATGAAGCTCATGCCCTTTCACCAGGTACGGTTCTCCGATCGCCGCCACCAGCTTGCTGGCCAACACTCCGGCATCGGTTGGTTCGTCCACCTGAGCCAGGACCACGAACTCATCACCGCCGACGCGCGCAACGGTGTCACTGCCGCGGGTGTTCTCCACAATGCGTCCGGAAGCCGCGACAAGGAGCATATCGCCCAGCAGATGACCGTAGGCATCGTTGACCGCCTTGAAGCCGTCCAGATCCATGAACATCAGCGCGAAGCGGCTTTTCTCGCGGCGCGCCCGCTCCATGGCCTGGTTCAGTCGATCCTCAAGGAGGACGCGATTGGGGAGCTTCGTGAGGTTGTCGTGCAGGGCGAGGTACGTCAGCTCCTGATTGGCTTCTGCCAGTTCTTTCGCCAGCAATGCCGTCCGGGATTCCATGCGCTGCTCGAGCACCGAGACGATCAGCGCGATGGCCAGTACGGCCAGCACCGCGAGAATGATGGTCAGGGCGAGCCAGTGTGCATGCACACCGCCTTGCGCCGCGCCGCAAATGCTGCCTGCAGGAAAGTTCGCGGCGGCCATGCCGATGTAATGCATGCCCGCGATCGCCAGCCCCATGACGATCGCCGCGAGGAGGCGAAACAGAGTGGCCTTCGCGAAACGATGGCGCAGTACGAACTTACACCATATCGCCACTGCAGACCCGCAAATAGCAACGAGAACAGACAGTCCGAGCAGCGTCGGGTCATAAACGATGCCAGGCATCATCCGCATGGACGCCATGCCCGTGTAATGCATGCCCGCTACCCCGCCACCCATAACAATGGCACCGGCGGCAAGTAGCCGGTGGGTCAACGTTTCTTGCGTGACGATCCAGAGAGCAAAGGCGGACGCGGCGACTGCGAACAGGAGTGACAACAGCGTGATCAGCAAGTCGTAGCCGAGATCGATCGGCAGATCGAAGGCCAACATGCCAATGAAGTGCATGGACCAGATCCCGATCCCCATGGTGCAGGCACCGCCTGCCAACCACCATCGGGCGGGACGCCCGGAAGATGTCGCGATACGGCCTGCAACAACCAATGTGGTATAGGATGCCAATATGGCAACCGCCAACGAGAACAGCACTAATGGGCTGTCATAGCTGCCATGGAGCATCTAAATAATTCCCCTTCTTGAAATTAATTCATCACGGCAATTCAACTAATTCCGTAATGCCACTACAAAGTCTCCCACTTTAAGGATGGTCTGAAGTAGCCATGCATTTCTGGCTGACTTCAGCCTCCGCCGATTTTGAAAGCGGCAAATCGATCAAAAACGATCAGATAACCCGCTTATTTCGGTGTTTCTAGCCGCCGAGAACACCTCGCGGCGGCCATTTCCTTCATTACAGGCGCACCTCTCCTGCATTGGTCAGCAAATGTCGGCGTGCCATCCATAGGTTCGACAGCGCGAACAGCGTCACCAGTTGCGCAGTATTCTTGGCCAAGCCACGGAAGCGCGTCTTCACATAACCGAACTGCCGCTTGATCACCCGAAACGGGTGCTCAACCTTGGCCCGTACCTGAGCCTTGGATTTCTCGATCTTGCGTCTGGCTTTGTACAGCGCGCTGCTCTTGCCCAGCTTTTTGTAAGTGCTGCGCCGTGCTGCCACCTGCCAAATCACTTCGCGGCCATCATGCTCGGCACGCTTCTCGACGCCGGTATAACCCGCATCGGCGCAGACCACGTTTTCCTCGCCATGCAGCAACTTGTCGACCTGGGTGACGTCCGCCACGTTAGCCGCCGTACCTACCACGCTATGCACCAGGCCCGATTCGTCATCGACGCCGATGTGGGCCTTCATGCCAAAGTGGTGAGTCGGCCACAGGAACTGCCCCCGTAGCCGCTCGCAGAACCGTACGTGACACTCTCGCGTCATACGGCTCCCGTTATCCAACCTGTTGCTCGGTTACTTGCCAGTGATAAAACAGTCGAGGGGCAGCCGTCTGCACCGTGTCCAACCATTGAGATATGCGCCGCTTGCGCCCGTGAAGTATTTTGTACTTACGACCGGCCCAACGCTTGAGTGCGCTATCGATATGTCGAAAGATGCCAAGCATGGCCGTCCGATAGAACGCGCCATAGTACTGCCACCAACCTTGTATCACTGGGTTGTAAAGCCGAGCCACAGCAGCCAGCGTCACGTGAGTTTGGCGGTTGACCCGCCACTCGCGCACTGCTCGCCGCATCCGCTTCAACGCTTGCGCACTGACTCCCGGCAGGAAGCTGGTGAAAAGGTTGTTCTGTTGGCCGATTGCCTTCCTGGGTCTAAAAGTGAAACCAAGGAAGGTAAAGCTCACATGCGGATACTCCGCGCGTCGATTGCTGTCCTTGCAGTACACGATTTTCGATTTCTCGGGATGCATCGTGAGACCACAAACTGCTAGACGTGAAGCGATTGAACGCATCACGTGTTCTGCCTGCCTCTCGCTACGACAATGCACTACCGCATCATCGGCGTACCGGGCAAAAGGACAGTTTGGGCTGTTTCGTTGCATCCAAGCGTCAAAGGTGTAATGCATGAACAGATTCATCAGCATGGGACTGATCACGCCGCCTTGCGGGGTGCCACGTTCGCGTTGAATGCGAACGCCATCTGCTGCCTCGAACGGAGCAACCAGCCATCGTTCGATGTACAGCAGTATCCAGTCCTCTTTGATATGGGTTCGCACCGCTTTCATCAGCAGTTCATGATCAATGTGATCAAAAGCCGCCTTGATATCAAACTCCACCACCCAGTCGTATCGCCAGCAGCGCTCGCGTGTGATCGCTATGGCCTGTTTGGCTGAACGCCCTGGTCGGTATCCATATGAGTCCGGATGGAAAAGCGCATCCAGCTTCGGCTCGATGAGGAGTTTGACTACAGTTTGTGCGATACGGTCGCTGACCGTAGGCACTCCCAGCCTGCGTATACCCCCCGATGCCTTCGGTATCTCAACAACCTTGACCGGCGGCGGGAAATAAGACCCCGACGACATTCGATTCCATAGCTTGTAAAGATTCTTCGGCAGGTTCCGCTCAAAATCGGCAATGGTCTCATCGTCGATTCCAGCAGCTCCCCGGTTGGTTCTGACCTGCTGATAGGCCTCCCATATCACGCGCTTCGCTATGTTGTAAGGTTTGTTCGAACTCACGCCACTCATCCCCTGAGGTTGACAGCGTTCGTTGACAGGATAACGCCTCCCCTTCGCTCCGCCTTCATTACAAAGGCTTCATCACTACTACAGGAGGCTCCGCCCCTCATTCCAGCATTGGTATTCTTCCTCATGGTTTTAGCCATTTGTCATTTTCCTTTGCATCTGGAACAAGGTTCTCACGTTCCGTACCCAAGCCTGTATGGAGATCATGCCGCCTTTACACCGGCTGCCACTGGGGCCGTAAGCAGGTATGCGGATTCCACGGTCATCTGGCCACCCATTCCATGAGCATCTGACCACCGATTCCACGGTGATCCGGCCACCCATTCCACGCGCATCCGGCCACTGATTCCACGGCCATCCGGCCACTCAACCGGGCAGGCAGTAACGCAGGATTTCTTCACTACCATCGACCTCTTTTTCGAAGCAGAGAGGTCGTCGTGGAGCGTTTATCCATGCGTAAGATTCGCGAAGTACTACGTCTCAAGTTCGAGGTCGGACTATCGGCTCGCCAGATTGCGGTCAGCGTGCAGGTCGGTCGTGTCACCGTCGGCGACTACCTCAATCGTTTTGCCGCCAGCGGTCTCAGTTGGCCCTGTTCGTTGTCCGATGCCGAGTTGGAGCAGCAACTGTTCCCGCCGGCCCCGGCGGTTGCCAGTGAGAAGCGGCCTTTACCCGATTGGGCATGGGTGCATGCCGAACTGCGCCGCCCCGGGGTGACCCTGGCGCTGCTCTGGCAGGAGTACCGCCTGAGCCAGCCTCAGGGCTTTCAGTACAGCTGGTTCTGTGAGCACTACCGAGCCTGGCAGGGCAAGTTGGACGTGGTGATGCGTCAGGAGCACCGCGTCGGCGAGAAGCTGTTCGTCGACTATGCCGGCCAGACGGTGCCGGTTATCGATCGCCACAGCGGCGAGATCCGCCAGGCGCAGGTGTTCGTCGCGGTGCTCGGCGCGTCCAGCTACACCTTCGCCGAAGCCACCTGGTCGCAGCAGCTGCCGGACTGGCTAGGCTCCCATGCCCGCTGCTTCGCCTTCCTCGGCGGCGTGCCGGAGATCGTGGTGCCGGACAACCTGCGCAGCGCGGTGAGCAAGAGTCACCGCTACGAGCCGGACATCAACCCCAGCTACCGCGATCTGGCCGAGCACTATGGCGTGGCGGTGGTGCCGGCGCGGGCACGCAAACCGCGCGACAAGGCCAAGGCCGAAGTCGGCGTGCAGGTGGTCGAGCGTTGGATCCTCGCCGCACTGAGGAATCGGCAGTTCTTCTCCCTGGATGAACTCAACACGGCCATCGCCGGGCTGCTGGAGCGGCTCAACCAACGCCCGTTCAAGAAGCTGCCGGGCTCCCGGCAGTCGGCCTTCGACAGCCTGGATCGTCCGGCGCTGCGCCCCCTGCCGGAGCAACCCTACGTCTACGCCGAGTGGAAGAAGGCGCGGGTGCACATCGACTACCACGTCGAGGTCGATGGGCATTACTACTCGGTGCCGTATCAACTGGTGAAGAAGCAGCTGGAGGTGCGCCTGACGGCGCGCACCGTCGAGTTTTTCCACGCCAACCAGCGAGTGGCCAGCCACCTGCGCTCAATGCACAAGGGCAGGCACAGCACGCAGGCCGAGCACATGCCCAAGAGCCATCGCGAGCATGCCGAGTGGACGCCGCAACGGCTGATCCGCTGGGCCGAGCAGACCGGGCCGAACACCGCCGGCGTGATCCGGCACATCCTCGAACGGCGCATCCATCCGCAGCAGGGCTACCGGGCCTGCCTGGGCATCCTGCGCCTGGGTAAAACCCACGGTGAGGCGCGTCTGGAGTTGGCCTGCCGTCGCGCCATCAGCCTCGGCACGTGCAGCTACAAGAGCCTCGAATCGATCCTGCGCCAGGGGCTGGAAAACCTGCCGCTAGCTCAAACCAACCTGCCGCTGCTGCCGGACGACCACGCCAACCTGCGCGGATCCGCCTACTACCACTGACCCCAAGGAATCCCACCATGCTGCCCCATCCGACCCTGGACAAGCTGCAAACCCTGCGCCTGCACGGCATGCTCAAGGCGCTGAATGAACAACTGAAAACCCCGGACATCGACAGCCTGAGCTTCGAAGAACGCCTCGGCCTGCTGGTCGACCGCGAGCTGACCGAACGCGATGACAAGCGCCTGAGCAGCCGCCTGCGCCAGGCCCGGCTCAAGCACAACGCCTGCCTCGAAGACATCGACTACCGCAGCCCGCGCGGACTGGATAAGGCGCTGATCCTGCAACTGAGCAGTGGCCAGTGGCTGCGCGACGGCCTCAACCTGATCATCGGCGGCCCCACCGGTGTCGGTAAAACCTGGCTGGCCTGTGCCCTGGCCCACCAGGCCTGCCGGGAGGGCTACAGCGTGCGCTACCTGCGCCTGCCACGTTTGCTGGAAGAACTGGGTCTGGCCCATGGCGACGGCCGCTTCGCCAAGCTGATGAGCAGCTACGCCAAGACCGACCTGCTGATCCTCGACGACTGGGGCCTGGCCCCGTTCACCGCCGAACAGCGGCGCGACATGCTGGAGCTACTGGACGACCGCTACGGCCAGCGCTCGACCATCGTCACCAGCCAGATGCCGGTGGACAACTGGCACGAGCTGATCGGCGACCCGACCCTGGCCGACGCCATCCTCGACCGCCTGGTGCACAACGCTTATCGGATCAATCTGAAGGGTGAATCAATGCGCAAACGGACGCAGAAATTGACGACGCCGGGCACCTCAGACTAACAATGCCACCCCTGCGTCGCTGCGCTCCGACTGCCCGGCCGGATGGCCGTGGAACAGGTGGCCAGATGGCCGTGGAATGCCTGGCCAGATGAGCGTGGACTGGGTGGCCGGATGGTGTGGAATCCGCA